>JADJPW010000010.1 GCA_016713035.1 Verrucomicrobiaceae bacterium | reverse complement strand
GTGCTGTATCCGAATGAGGAACTGCTGCTGCTTTTCATCCTTCCGGCAAGGGTGAATGGATCGCCTGGTCAGTGCAGTGGGGATTCACGCCTTTCAGTGTGGAGAACTTTACCCGGCTGCTGGTGGATCCCAGGACGCCGAACTCCCGGTCGCCTTCGGCCGATTTTATTTGGATAACGCCTACGCCACAAGAAGGTGGCGGATCGAGGCAGCACCAGTGGGCGCAGGCTCCTGGGGGGGGCAGCCTTCACCAATGCCGGGTTTGCCAAAAATAGTGGATGATGCGCACTGGAATTCCACGCGTGATGGCGGATGGGAGGAAATTTGTAACGTGTGCCGAGCGGGTCCGGCCTCTTAAATTGCCCTAGATGAGCATATTGAAGCAGCCCTTCTTCGATCCTTCAGCATTTTTAAGTGACAAAAGACCTCACTGCTGTCTCGGCCTCCCGATTCCCAGTTGTAGAACAAGGGCGTTCCCGCGCTCATTAGCAGTCGGTTAAAGTTCCCTTCCCCCTATTAATCTCCCTCAATTCCACGTATGAAGACCACGCCTCACCCTCGCGTTCTCGCCGTCACGAGCCTCAGCAAGTGCCGTCGGCCAGCCCCTACTCGCCACCGGCCCGCGCCTGGAGCACCACCAGCGGCACTGTGGTGCCCCCGCCACGCTCCCTGGCGGCACTGAACAAAGCGGATGAGACCGACAGCTAATTGATGAACGAAGCGGTGAAACTCTTCGACTGGAGCCAAGTATCGGGCGCTCTCCAAAATGCGCCCTAATGGGGAGGAAGAAAGAATCTGAACAACAAGCCCTTTGAGGGCATCCTCTACGCGCAGGTGCCTGCTACTTCAATCTCAATGACTACGCGAAAGGCGATCCGAGGCTCCTGGAGACTTATCTAAAGGAGTTCCCCGAGGGTGAGCATCATCGACGTGCCTGGCCCTGGGCCGCAGCCGCATCAAGAGCAAGCAGGGCGATAAAGGCGTGGAGACGCTGAAAGAAGTCGTCAGCAAGTCCCCGAGAAAAAGGCGGGGCAGGTCTGGTCATCGCTGATTATTACAGGAGACGGAGAACAAGCTGGACGAGGCGCTGCGATCCTCAGCGCAGTGGTGGCGGATGGTGTCGTAGCCCTGAGTCAGATCAGGCTGCCGTGATGGCCTCCCAGCTCTATGTGAGCACCGGGAAGCTCGAAAGAGGCCAGCGCCCTGATGGACAAGGTGCGCAACTTTGCCTCCGGCGGCAAACAATATCGCCCAGATGAACAACATCTACCTCCAGCTCGGGGATGAGATGATGGAGAAAGGCATTCAGGGAAGCGCTGGCCGCCTACCACTCGTTCGCCGCAAGAGTGAGATCAGCCGCATTCAGAAGGAACAGGTTCGCGAAAATCTGAAGCTCGTCTAAAAGTCACCAAAGCAGGTGATCAGAAGGTGGAATTGGAGACCAAGCTCCAGGGCCAACAAGACATCCTCGCCGAGATCGAGAAGCGCTCGGATTGCGATGCCTCCCTCTACTACCGCCTGGGCCAGTAGCTACTTTGAGATGGGCCAGCCTCCTGCTGAGGAGCCAGCCCGGTGACCCGAGCCGCCTCTGGCGATCCATCCTGGCCTTCAACACCATCGTGGATGACTACAAGAATTCCCCCAGCGTGATAAATGCCATGTCTGGCCTCATCATGGTCAATGCGAACCTCAAGCGCATCAAAGAGGCCCGTGAGCTGTGCGTAAGTTCATCGACACCTTCCCTGATAGCGATCAGATTTGCTATCTCTCCGAGATATGCGCAGGCTCGCCTACCAGAATGGCCAAGCTCGAAGAAGCGAATACCGCCTTCAACAAAGCGAACTTCCCGAAAGCAGACAAAGAGCGTCTGCGCTTCCTCGAATGGCATCGTGCTCTTCGGATTGCAGCGCTTTGACTCAGGGACCGCGCCCCTGCTGGAGTCCTCATCGCAGAGAATAAAGACAGCGCTCTATAAAGATGAGGCTCTATACCGCATCGCTCTGAGCTACTTCTACCAGAACGATGTACAAGAACGTCATGAAGGCCCTCGAAAACTACATCGGGAGGCCAACCCCAAAACTCTACATCTGCGATGCAGTATCGCTTGACATCATCACCTTCAGGAAGGCAAAAAGACAATGCGCTGGAGGCCTGATCAAACTCGCTCAGAGCACCCGAATGATCAAAACATCGGGCCGGAATTGCATGCGCTGATGGGTGACATCTACAACCAGAAGAATGACTGGGAGAAGGCGATGGAGCAGTTCGGGACTCGCTAGGACAAGGCCAAGACCGATGACGTGCCAATTACGCCCTGGACCAAGTGACCGGCCTCTGCACTTGTTCGGATCAAATGAGTGGAAGAAACTCGCCGGACATGTGGCAAAAATACTACAACACCCACGAAGAATAACGAGGGCCAATCCTCAAGGCGATCCTGTGGATCAACCGCTCGCACATCAAGGACCAGGAAGCCCAGGGGCCGAAAACTGCTCTCGAGCATGCAGCGAACAACATCTCCAACCCTGCCAATCAGCAGGTCGAGGCCTCATCCGGCAGGCTCGTGGAAGTCGTCGCCTGAAGCGCCGCCGTGCCCGCCCCGGCAGCAGCCGCCGCTGCCACCGATGCCCGCCCCGCGAAGCCGCCGAGCCCGCGCCAGCCCCGCAGCGGCAGCCGGCCCCGCGTGCGCGAGTATGAGCAGCCCTTCGAGGAAGTGGAAAGAAGCTCGAAGACCTCCTCGCCCCGCCAAAAGAACAACAACGGCACCTCGCAGATGCCGCTATCCTCTTTGCCAAGACCGGCAGCTGGCGAAAAGAAGCTCGCGGACGAGGAGAGTAAGTTTTTCAACATCCTCGTCGAAGTGGCCAACCCCATCGACCTCAGCCCGATACTACTGGCTACCGTGGGTGACAATACGCCGAGGGCGACTTCGACAAGGGCTACGGCCTGCTACACGTCCGCCTGTGACCCTCTTCAAAGACACCGAATACTCTGATGGTTCCTGTCTGCCTCGCAGAAATCGAATACGAAAAAGGCCACAACGACAAGGCGCTGGAACTCTTCAAAGCCGCCAGCGATACCAAGGCAGTGCTTACATCCTCCAGGCCACGCAGGGCAACTTCGCGGAAGGCCAACCTTTAAGCTCAAAAAAGTATGACGATGCGGAGAAGCTCTACGAACAGATCGCCCAGACAAAGGAATGGCGCGGTGAGCCGCACTGCCAATGCCCTGCGCATGCTCGGCGACATCGAAGCTGGACGAATAAGCACGAGGCCGCCATCGCCACCCTATCAGCGTGTCTTTTGGCCCATCAGCGCTGGAACGCAAAATGCTCCTCGCCTACGTCGGCTCCGCAAAGTCCTTCATCGCCTTCAACAAGAAGGAGGAGGCCCGAAATACCCTCCAGGAGGCCAAAAACCGCAAAGACTTCCAGGAACTGCCCGAAATGAAAGAGATCGATAAACTCCTCTCCACGCTCTAAACCGCCTCAACGACCCTAAAGCCACTTTTTTTTGCCCCTTTTTTGACCGATGAGCGCCTCCTCGCCATTTTCACAGTCTCCGTCCTCAGCCTCCTCGCGGCAGGCTCTGCCTCTGCGCAGGCCATCGTGCTGAAGGATGGCAGTAAAGTCTTCGCCAATGAGTTCTCCGTCACTCGAGGGGGAAAATCACCCGCACCACCGAGATCGGCGAGGCCACAGCCACCTCCGAAATCATGCGGGCCAATATCGAATCCCTGGGTGGCCATACCCGGCAGAATTGACCGATCCGTCCGATCTCCTCGCCAAAGGCAAAGTCGAAGAAGAGGCCATCGCCGTGCTGGCGAAGGGGCAAGGCCCTTCTTTGGAGCACTTCCAGGAAGTCGAAGGAAACTGTATGTGGACATCTTTTCGCCTACATCGAGGCCCTCAACAGCGGCGGAAAATTCGATGATGTGGATCAAGCTCATGCCCTCTGCACGCTTGCTGAAGACTCACCGATGCCCAAGATGCGTCTGCGCATCATCCAGCTCGATATCGACCGCCAGACCACCAGCGACTACATCACCATCGTCAGCGAGGCAGAGGCATCTCAAAGAGGACCGATGACAGCGCCATCGGAGCCTCCATCTGGAACATCATCGCCGATGTGCATGTGAAGAAGAAAGAGTGGGAAAAGCCCTGCTCGCCTACCTGCGCATCCCGTCTTTTACGGCTCCCAGGTGCAGCGTGTGCCGGAGGCAGAGCTCCAGGCCGCCACCATGCTGGTCAAAATGAAGCGCTACGAAGACGCCAGCATCCTTTTCAGCCGCCTGATCGAAAGCTACCCCGGCTCCCAGATCGCCGAGCGTGCCACCAAGGAGAAAGCCTCCATCGCTGGCATGAAAAATGGAAGATCAAGAAACCCGCCAAGAAAGAAGGCGATGCCAAAGAGGGCGAAAAGCCTGCTGAAGGCGCAAAACCTGCCGCTGAACAAAGCCCCCCCAGACGCCGCAAAGCCCGCCGCGGCCCCGCCCCAGCCGCAGATGCCGCGAAATCCAGCACCGAAGCGAAAAAATAGCTCCACATTTTCCAACCAATACCCCATGATGCACCTCCACCCTGCTAATACCATGACCAGCCCCCACCGTCACAGCCTCGTCCGCTACCTCCCACTTCTGGCCCTCACAGCCATGACCGGTCTCGCCTCCGCCCAGGAGGCTGCCGGGCAGCCGCCGCTGAGGCACATCCAGAAGGAGACTCCTCATCACGCTCTTCGTCCAGGGTGGTTGGGTCGTATACCGCTGCTCATCTGCTCGATCGTCATGGTCTGGCTCACTGTGGATCTCTGGGGCCGCACCGGTGCCAAGAAAGTGGCTCCTCCAGCCCAAGTCGCCCAAATGCAGGACCTCTTCCGTGGTGGTGACTACGTCGGAGCCTACCAGTTCGCCAAGAGCAATGCCTCCCCCTTTAGTGACGTCTCTCGCGTCTGCCTCAGCTTCGCCGGTGACGGCCACGATGCCGTGGACGCCGCGATGTTCAGCGAGATCAATAAAGTCAACGCCACCATCCAGACCCGCATCAACTACCTCTCCGTTATCGGGGTCTGCACTCCCCATGATCGGTCTGATCGGCGGTGGCTGGTATGAAAGGCGCGTTCGCCGAGTTGGGCAAATCTGGTGCCTCCGACGTGGGTGCTCTCTTGGCCACATCGGTGAGGTGCTCGTCGCTACTGCCACGGGTCTGGTCATCGCCGTTCCTGCCTTCCTCGTGTTCTACTTCCTGCGTAACCGCCTCCAGGGCGGCATGGGCGTGCTCCAAGAAGTCGTCTCCGCCCTCTTCCGCAAAATGCCTTATGATCACCTGAAAGGTGCCCACGTCGGCGAGGAAGAATTCTACGCCGCTGTGCCAAACTGGGTCGCAGGTGGTGGTGAACACCCGCGACACCTGCGGCAGCCTGAGTTTGATCTTTTAGTATTCAACGAGCGGGGGCGGTGGCCTCAGAACCACCGCTCCCCATTTATCTCTCACTTTTTAAACCACTAACTTTTATACCAATATGGGCGGCGGCGGCGGCAGCATGGAATCAGGCGAACCGGAGTTTCAAATCGCTCCGATGATTGACGTTCTCCTCGTACTACTCATCTTCTTCATGTCGATCACCTCCTCTCAGGTGGCCAAGATCGACAAGGAGATCACTCCGCCCATCGCTGGTGCGGCTAAAAAGAAGGAGAAGGACATGACGAACGAGGCCATCGTCAACGTCCGCTGGGATAACAAACGCCAGCAGTCGGTCATCATGTATCAGGACAAGCCCTTTGCAGAGCTCGACTCCCTATCTGACATCCTGCGCGGCTACAAAGAAAAAGTCCCCACCTACCGCGTCATCATCCGCGGTGATAAAGCCCTCCCCGCCGTCGAAATCCAACGCGTCATGGCCATGGTCGCCCAGGCCGGCATCGACGACATTTCCTTTTCAGCCCTCAACCAGTAAAAATCCATGTCCGCCCCCGGAAAACACCGCCAGATCGAGCACGATAGTGGTGCTCTCGGCTTCAGATCGCCCCCATGATCGACGTCGTCTTCGTCATCATGCTCTTCTTCATGGTCATGGCTGGCTCCCAGAAGAAAGAAATGGAGCCCAAAGCCAGCTCCCAGGCATAGCCCCGCCAGCGCCGATGCCCCACGGAGATGCCTGATGAAATCATCATCAACATCGAGGAATCCGGCATCGTCCTCATGAACGAAGAGGAATTCGACAATCCTCCCCTGCCCGCCCCGTCCCGCCCGAGCCGACAAGCTCCCAACATGACCGCGACGCTCAAGCGCCTGAAACAGGAGGCTGACAACCGCAACGCCAAAGTCATCGTCACCATCGAGGCTGAGGAGCAGGCCAAATACGAGCGCGTCATCGACGTGCTGAACTCCCTCGCCATCGCCAAGGTCGCAAATGTCACCTTCACCGTCGGCAGCGACGCTGGATTCTAATTATTCCTGAACACCGGACTGAAAAAAGTTTCTCTTTTACCCCAAGAAACGCCCAACCCGCGAGTGTTTCCCCTGCAACCCGCATCAGCACGACTATCCTTTTATGAGTAATCCGGACCCCAATCAGCAGCCACCGCAGCAGCCAGGAGCAGTACCTCCCGGCTATCCGCAGCATCCTGGAGCGACCCAGCCCATGATGCCACCGGGATACATGCCGCCGCAGGGCTACCCACCGCAAATGCAAGGCTACCCCCAGGGTTATCCCCAAGGCTATCCCATGCCACAGCAGGGCTACCCCCCAGGGCTATCCCCATGCCGCCGCAGGGCTTCTCCCATGCCACCCCCAGGGCTATCCGCCGCAGATGCCCTTGGTATGCCACCAGGCTACGGCTACCCCCGCAGATGCCCGGTTATCCCCAGGGCTATCCGATGCACCCTGGCATGATGCCACCTCCGAGCACCATGCCGATGCCGGCCGTCATGCCGCCTCCCGCGCCATCAGCCGCTCCTGCGACGCCTGCCCCTGCCGCCCCAGCATCCGCCCCTACTGGCAAACCTGCGGCCCGACCCGAAATCACCCTCCGCACCCACGCCAAAGGCACCTGCAGCACCCGCCGCACCCGCGCCAAAGGCACCCGCTGCCCCAGTCGCAACCGCAGTGCAGGCTCCAGCACCCGTCGTCGCAGCCGTCGCTATCGCCGATGACTCCGCCCATGGTCATGAGGAAGTCCACGCCATCCCTGCCGAGGAGCTTTTCCATCCAGAGGCCGTCCACCACTTCGAATCCAAGCCGCAGAGTGCCTTCATGCGCACTTTGGAAAAAATCGAGCGGGCTCCCTCGGCTTCTCCATCCTTGTCCATGCCGGTATCCTTATCGCCATGGGCCTGATCGTCGTCGCCCATCAAATGGTCGAAAAACAGGTCGATTTCCTCCCCGGTGGCGGCACCCAGCAGGGCCAGCAGGCCAGCCAGGACCTCCAGCACAAGGTCCAGCAGAAAAAACGCTCCTCCATCAGCAAAACCACGCCGATGAAGAAAATCGTCACCACTAGCGTGAATGCCGAGATTTCCCTCCCAGAGGCCCCACCTGACTCTCTCGACATCCCGGATGCCATGAGCTCCGTCGGTGGCGGTGCCATGAGCAGCGGCGGCTTCGGCGGCGGCGGTATGGGCGGTGGCTTCGGCAAAGGAATGGGCATCGGCGGAGCCTCCGGCTTCTCCGCACTCCCTCCCTCCATGCGCAGCCGCTGCGCACCAGCCGAGCGTCTCGAAAAACTCCGCCAAACCGGCGGCAATCCTGAGTGCGAAGCTGTCGTGAGTGCCTCCCTCGAATGGCTCAAAAACAAACAGAACGCCGATGGCTCCTGGGGCCGTGGAAACAAAGCCGCGATGACCGGCCTCTCCCTCCTCTGCTTCCTCGGTCGCTGCGAGACTCCCGAAAGCCCCTTCTACGGCGACACCGTCCTCAAAGGCATCAACTACCTCATCGAGCTCAGCAAAAAGAATCCCCACGGCCTCATCACTGAAGGCTGGCAGGGCGGCGGGCAAGGCGGCGCAGGCACCTATGAGCACGGCATCGCCACCTACGCACTCGGCGAGATGGCACCCTGGCCCGTCTCGGAGCCAAGCCCCTCCCCGGCATGCGTGAGGCCTTTGAAAAGGCGTCAAAATCATCATCGAAAACCAGTCCGCCAAAGGCGGCTGGGGCTACGTGGCAAAGAAAATCGTCTATAACAAAGGCGCGAATGACCTCTCCGTCGTAGGCTGGCAGTTCCAGGCCATCAAAGCCGCCAAAAACACCAAACTCAAGATCGACGGCCTCGAAGGCTGTATCAAAAGATGCTGGAATACATGGAAGGCATGCAAACCAAAGACGGCGGCTTCGGCGGTGCCAACCGCGACGCCCACTACAATCAGTGGTCCCTCACAGGCGTCGGCATCCTGCCAACCGAAACCATGGCTAAGAACAAATCCTCCTCCACCAAGAAGGCTGTCAAGTTCCTCCATGAGTTTCCTCGCCGCAGAGCCCCTCGATTGGAATAAGAACTGCAACCTCTACTGCTGGTACTACTACACCCAAGCCTTCTTCCAAGTCGGTGGTGAAGAGTGGAAGTTCTATAATCAGCAATTCCTTCCCCAGATCCTCTCCGCAGCGCAGCCAGACGGCTCCTTCAAGCGTGGCCGCCCGAACTACGCAGCCGGTGACGCCGCAGATGACATCTACCGCCAGTGCCTCTGCACTCTCCAGCTCGAGGTGTACTACCGTTACCTCAAAGTCGCGGATACCGAAGAGCAGTCCTTCTTCGACAAATAAGCCGAATCAGTTCTCTGCCAGCACGGCCCGCGTTTATCACGAACGCGGGCCGTTTTGCTTCTGGGGGTAAAAACACATCACGCACTCGAAGCATGAAAGAGTCTAATTGCTTGAGAATGAGCAGATTCCAAGCCATGTTCTCGTCCCTCTTCCCTGCGATTCCCAGAATCAATTCCGCCTCAACATCATGACCACCGGCTCTGTAGCTCCCCACCGTGCCTTCATCGGCGTGGCTGCGACACTCTGCGTGTGTTTGATCCTCTGTCTGGTCGCTGGCTGGCAGTGGTTTGGCAACGAGGTCAAACGCCGCACGATGATCCTGGAGCGAGCACAGCAACAAGAAGCGAAAATTCGGGCGATGGAAAAACTTGGCCTTGATGCTGATGCGGGCATCCTCAGCGATGACATGGAGCAGACTTCTCCCGTAGGTCTGAACGAGACGACGCCACACGTCGCCAATTCAGAGACTAAATCCAGCGTACCACAGGCTACCCTCGCCAAAGAACTGACACCGCAGATGGACGCACCTGACTTTAAAGAGGCCGAGCAGGCGCTAGAGAAGTTTTGGGTAGCCAAGGATGTGAAGGATCGCCTGCCACTGGTCTTCGAAGCCGGGCGGATAGAGCCCTACATGCGCCAGTATTACGAAATCGATCACGAGCTAGACCCAGATCACGGGGAGCTATTGGATAAAAAGCGCCTGCTCATTGAAGGACACGAGATTCTCTACTTCAGCTACAAGAGCACGCGCACCACAGGCTTGCTCGAAATCGCCATGCGCCGTGGAGACAAAGGCAGCTTCCTTATTGACTGGGAAAGCGTCATCGGCCGCTGCGAACAGAGCTTCGCCGAGCTGAAGCGAAGCCGCCCGATCGAGCCTGTGATGATCCGCGCCTTTGTGCGACTCTTTGAGTACTACAACTACGAGTTCACAGACAGCAATCGCTACCTCTGCGTCAAAATGATCGGCCCGAACGGTGTGGACACACTCTACGGCTTCGCCGAGCGCGAGTCGGAGCTAGGGCGCTGGCTCTCTGCGCAGCTCGCTGGCACCGCCGCTGGTAGCGCACTATATGGCTACACGATGCGTGTCGCCTACCCAGAAAATGCACAGTCAGATCAATGCTTGCTGATCAAAGAGGTGATCGAGCCACGCTGGCTGGTGCTCAGTCAGACCAAGTAAACTCAGCCGCGCATGCCTTGATGAGGCACACACTCAGAGGGAGCGATCAAAAAACAGCCTCGGATCAGCCTTCGCCGTCACGACCGATGGCCTCGACAGGGCAGCCAGTGAGGGCTTCCTCGCAGAGTTTCGTTTCATCGTCGTTTTCAGGCTGCTTAAAAAGGTAGGAGTGACCGCCGTCGTCATCGCGTTTGAAGTTCGCGGGAGCAGTTTCACGGCAGAGGTCGCAGTCGATGCACTGATCGTCCACATAGTAAGCGCCGGACACGTTCTGGGAGTATTTGTTCGCTGCGTCAGCCATAAAGGAAGGGGGTAGGATTGGAGAGGGCGTGGACAGTAGAGGCCGACTCTGCTGTTTCAATGGCTTTTTAAGCCCAAAATGAGCCCGGAACTCCAGCAGGCCGAAAATGCCCAATGCTGCGCCATTCTGGAAATCTTGTCCTTTTTCGGCCTTGGCGGCATAAAGCAGCCCTTGGGGCCTGTTTTCCTTCTTTTTACCATGACGCACTTTCACTGGCTTTATGACGGCAGCATCGTGGGGCTGTACCTACTCATCACGATGGCCGCAGGCATCGCCATGCGGCGCTACGTCGGGAAACTGGAGGACTACCTCGTCGCCGGACGTGAGATGAATCTGCACCTGGGGATCGCCTCACTCGCCGCGACAGAATTCGGCATCATCACCTGCATGTACCGGCGCAGGCAGGCTACACACAGGGGCTTCAGCGGTGCGGTGCCGGGTCTGTGCTCTGCATTGGCGATGTTGCTCATCGGCTGGAGCGGATTCTGCATCAAGCCCCTGCGCCAAGCAGGAGCTATGACACTGCCAGAGATGTTTGAGAGCCGCTTTGGCCGCAAGGTGCGCTGGCTCAGCGGCATCGTCATCGTGCTAGGCGGGCTACTAAACATGGGCGTGTTCCTCCAGATCGGCGGGAAATTCCTCTGTACCGTGGCGGGCTTCGATCTGGTGCATCTCACGCTCATCATGGCAGCGCTGCTGCTCATGGTGGTGATCTACACCGTGCTCGGCGGCATGCTCAGTGTGCTAGTCACTGATTATCTGCAATTCATCGTCATGAGCGCCGGGCTACTCATCGTGAGTGCGCTCATTTTGAAAAACATCGGCTGGAATACCCTGGTGGACACCGTGCGGCGGCACCACGGAGCAGGCGGCTTCAGTCCTCTGGCCAATCCAGCTCTGGGCTGGACCTTTCTCGCGAATCAATTCATCGCCAATGCCGCTGCTGCACTCACTTGGCAGGCTGTGATCGTGCGCATCCTCTCTGCGCGGGATAGTGAGACCAGTCAGCGCATCTACACCCGCACCAGCTTCTTTTTCGTATGCCGCTTTCTGCTGCCGGGTATCTGGGGCATCGCCGCTCTCGCAGCAGCGGGCTGGGCACCGCTCCAGGAGCTCTCTCCAGCAGACCGCTCGGCCATCCCCGCCGCTGTAGCAGAAAAAATCCAGTCCTCCGCCGTCGGAGCACCACTGGCCGCCCTCAGCACCGAGGAGACCGCAGCGCTACCCGCAGGAGCACAGGAAAAAATGGCTGATGCCTCCCTGCTAGCCATGCCGCGCTTTCTCAGCACCTTTTTGCCCGTAGGACTCATGGGGCTACTCATCGCCGCCATGCTCGCAGCGGACATGAGCACGAACTCCAGCTACATGCTCAGTTGGGGCAGCGTCATTTACCATGACATCCTCGCTCCCTTTCGCCGTGGCCCATGGCCAGATGACCGCGCCATTCGGTGGAATCGCTGCATCGTCGCCCTCATCGGCCTCTATCTGCTCATCTTTGGCCTGTTTTATCACATTGAGGGGAATGTCTGGTCGTACCTGCTGCTCACAGGCTCCATTTACCTCAGCAGCATGTCCGTCTTGCTCATCGCCTGCTGCTACTGGCGGCGGGCGAATGACTGGGGGGCCATCTGCGGCATCCTACTCGGTGCAGCCGTGCCTGTGGCACATCTCACACTGGAGAAAAT
This sequence comes from Verrucomicrobiaceae bacterium, assembly GCA_016713035.1. NCBI lineage: Bacteria > Pseudomonadati > Verrucomicrobiota > Verrucomicrobiia > Verrucomicrobiales > Verrucomicrobiaceae > Verrucomicrobiaceae bacterium. The sequence goes on along the minus strand of JADJPW010000010.1, from coordinate 44,018 downwards.
GCCCTCCACAGCAGCCTTCGCCGCCAGCATCGGCAAAGATGCCGCGGGCATCGCCGCCTTCATCGCGGCAGCTCTCGGCATGATCGCCGGTTCATTGCTCAAACCCTCCGCCAAAGCCTTATGACCACTTTTTGGTTCATCCTCACACTCGCCTGCCTACTCTGGTATAGCACCGTCACTCTCTACGTCTCCATCAAAGGCGCGGGGGACATCCGCGAGATGCTCCGACGCCTAAAGCAGCGTGACACATGACGGCAGCGCACTCGCGGCGAAACAAATCTTGCCAGATTGCGCCAGATTCAGCGATAAAAGCCCCGCCATGCGCATCCTCACGCTCCTCAGCCTCCTCGTCGTCACCGCAGCTACCCTCCGCGCTGCCACCGCCCTCCCTCCAAAAGCACGCGTCGCCATCATCGGCGACAGCATCACGGAGCAGAAGCTCTACTCCAAATTCATTGAGGCCTATCTCCTCGCCTGCTCCGGGCGCAGTGACATCCACGTCTTTCAGTTCGGCTGGGGCGGCGAGCGGGCCGGCGGATTCGCCGCGCGGCTGGAGAACGATCTCGCCGTCTTTAAGCCCAACGTCGCCACCACTTGCTACGGCATGAACGACGGCAGCTACAAAGCCTACGTGCCCGAGATCGGTGCCGAATATGAAAAAACATGCGTGCCGTCATCGCAGGCCTGAAAAAGGTCGGCGTCCAAAACATCGCCGTCGGCTCCCCCGGTGCCGTCGATCCAGATTACTTCAATCGCCCCACCATCCAGGGCGGCGTGTACAATGAAAACCTCGCCCAACTGCGCAGCATCGCCGAAAAACTCGCCACCGAGAACCAGCAGCCCTTTGCCAATGTGCACGACACCATGATCGCAGCACTGGTGAAATCCAAAGCCGCCCTCGGCAAAGGCTACGGCCCCTTTGGAGGAGATGGATTCCACCCTGCGGCCTCCGGCCAGGCTCCTCATGGCGCAGGCCTTTTTGAAGGCCCTCGGCCTTGATGGCGAGATCGGCACCATCACCATCGACCTGCAAGGCCCCACCACCACCACCGCTGGTCACGAAGTCAAAAAAGGCACTGGCGGCGCCGTCACACTCGCCAGCACCAAGTGGCCCTTCTGCTTCGATGGCGACAAAAAGGATGCCAACGGCACCCGCAGCATCCTCCCCTTCACCGCCTTCAATGAAGAGCTGAACCGCCTCACGCTCAAAGTCACTCACATGACCGCCGCGAAGGCCAAAGTCGCCTGGGGCACCGAAACCAAGGAATTCACCCGCGAACAGCTCGAAGCCGGTGTGAACCTCACCGCCGCATTTGAGAAAACACCCTTCGATCGCCCCTTCGCCGACCTCGTCGCCGCCATCGGCCAAAAACAGGCCTTTGAGACCCTGCTCATCAAGAGCCTCGTCACCCACATGCGTATCATCGCCGCAGAAGCCGCCGCAGAGCCAAAATTGGCCGCCGCGCTGGAAAAACTGAAGCAAAAGCTCGCCTCCGAGCACGCCAAGCAGGACGCCAACGTGCGCCGCATGCTACGCCCAGTCGATCACTCCTTTGTCATCACTGAGCTGAAGTAACAGCTACCGAAACTCTCCACCGCGCCATGCAGCTCGCCGATTGTAAGTGGAACGAGATCGACGCCCTCGATCGCGACACCCCCGTGCTCCTCCCACTCGCCGCCTTGGAGCAGCATGGGCGGCACATGCCGGTCTTTACCGACAGCATGCTCACCCAGGAGCTCATGCGTCGCGTGGAGCAGCGCATGGGCCCGCGTGTGCTCATCGCCCCGCTCATGTGGCTGGGGAATTCCCACCACCACATGGACTTCCCCGGCACTCTCTCCGCCGAGCCACGCGTCTATCTTGATCTGCTCAATGGCCTGCTAGAAAACCTCATCGCCCACGGCCTTCGCCGCCTCATCTTCATCAATGGCCACGGTGGCAACGATGTGCCTGGAAAACAATCCGTCTTCGAGACACGCCAGCGCCACCGCCAGCGGAAGGACCTGCTTCTCCTCTTCGCCACCTACTGGCATCTCGGTGCAGAGCCCTGGCTGCGTGATCCCAGCATCCAGCAGCGTGTCATGGGCCACGCATGCGAATGGGAAACCAGCATGGTCCTGCGACTGCGCCCAGAGCTCGTCAGCGATCCCGCAAAGACTCATGAAGTGCCCTTTGGCAACCCCTTCGAGCCCGCCACACGCGGCTGGACCATGCCCGACCGCAGCGAGCCCGGCCACGTCGGCGATCCACGCCTCGCCACCGCCGAAAAAGGCGAGATCCTCTTCCAAACCTTCACCGACGCCATCGTGAGCCTCCTCGACCGCGTCATCGCCTGGGACGGAAGGAGCTGGGAAGGGTGAAACGCTGGTTGTTCATCGTCGCCATGGGCTTTTGCGCCATCAGCGGAGCCGCCATCGTGGGTGTCATCACGCTGCGATTATCCGGCATGATCGGCATCTACCATGTGCCACAGAATGGCATGGCCCCATTCATCCAGAAAGGCGATCGTGTCGTCGCAGAGGCCTTTTCCATCTGCGGAGGTTTACCACATAGGGGCGACGTTGTTGTTTTCACCACCGCTGGCATTGCCTCTGCCTTCATGCCTCAGACTCAGACGCAGCCTATGATTTACATCAAGCGAGTCGTCGGCCTACCTGGTGACACGCTCGAATTCCGTGGCGACGCCCTCCACATCAATGGCAAACCCGTGACCGACTATTTTGACAGCGCTGACATCCACTACCTACCGATGGCGCTGCTTCAAAATGGAAAGACCGTCCAGGTTCCTGAAGAGCACCTCTTCGTCATGGGCGACAATTCCGGCAACAGCTCTGATTCCCGCTACTGGGGCCCTCTCCCTGTGAAAAACGTCTTCCAGAAATACGCCTTCCACCTCATCCGCGCTCAAGCGACAGCGGAGAAAAACCAACCCCAGATAGCGCCGTAATCAGAAACGCCACATGGCGCTGAGACCGAGAGTGATGGCGCGGTTAAAATTCAATGCGGCGGCGGAACCGTTCGCGGAGATTCCGTGTTGGTGCATGAACTGGTAACGAGCACTCTCTATTCACGGCACCCCGTGCCCCTTCGCCGCGACCCAGAGGGAGTACCAGTCTTCACGCTCGAGTTGGATTCCGGCGGATTTCACGCAGGCCTGGATGCGCTCCAGCTTGTTCGTGCCGATGATCGGCAGCGGGCATGACGGATGCGCCATGATCCAGGCGTAGGCGAGCTGATCGAGCGTGGCACCGCCATACTTGGCGCTGAGCTCGGCAGCTTTGGCCAGGAGGCCTTCGTGCTTCATGAGATCGCCTTTGGCCAGCGGGGACCAAGCCATGGGCAGGATGCGCTGGCGCTGACATTGATCAAAAACGCCGTCGTAGATGGGGTCCATGTGCAGGAGGCTGAATTCGACCTGATTCGTCACCAGCGGCTGGTCCATGCGTGCGTTCAGCAGCTCGAATTGATGCACATTGTAGTTCGAGACACCTGCGGAGCGGATTTTACCGGCTTTGAGCAGTTGATTCAGGCCCGCGGCAGTCTCATCCGCACTGGTGAGCCAATCCGGGCGATGCACGAGCAGCAGGTCGATATGGTCGATGCCCATGAGGCGCAGGGATTTCTCACAGCTCTTCACGATGCGTGCGGCGGTGAGGTTGTAGTGCGCCGTTTTGCGCTCGGGGTGAAAATCGCAGGGCACGTAGATGCCGCACTTCGTGACGATCTCGATCTGGTCGCGGAAAGCGCCGTCGAGCTTCAATGCGCCGCCGATCGCCTCCTCGACATGGTACAGGCCGTAAATCTCCGCCGTGTCCAGCGTGGTGATACCCATGTCCGCACAGGCTTTGAATCGGCTCAGCAGTGCCTGCGGCGTCTTGTTGGCGGCATCTGCATCATCGAGGATGCGCCAGGTGCCATAGATGAGGCGGGAGAATTCAGGGCCGTTCGGAGAAATGCGGTGACGAGTCATGGAATAAAAAAGACGAGCTTACCAACTCAGTAGCGGCCCTTCGACGAGTGTCACGCCGTCTTTTTCCGCCTGTCGCGTGAGCTCTGCGGTGAAACCCGCACGGCAGAAGAGGATGAAGTGCTTCTTCCACTTTTTCAGGCGCGGAAAGTCGTCCGCTTTGGCCCGCAACTCCGTCAGCACCGGCACATCCATCTTCCGCGTGGTCCAGCGGCATTCGCCGAAGAGCGCCGCCTCGTCATGGCGGTTCAGCGCAAAGACATCCACCTCACAGCGCGGCGTCCACGCACGACCAATGGTGTCCGGCTGGAACGGCATCTGCGCCTGCGCGGTCTGCTTTTCCACATGGCGGCGGGCCAGCTCTTCGTAGCCCGTTTTTCCCACGTAGGACTCCAGACGCGGCGTGATGAGCGCCATGTGCTCCGTGATCATGTTCCGCTCCACCAGCCCGGTGTGCGGGTGGATGAACTCAAAGTGGAAGCGCAAAAACGGATCGCAGATCTCGTAGCGGCTCAGGCGTGTCTGTCCGGCCCGTGGTGCCTCCGCCGACTGCACGCGGCGCACTAGGCGCAGAGCGAGCAGCGTGTGCAGATACTTGCCCACATGCGTGATCGCTAGCCCGGTGAATTTGCTGATCATCACCGGCGTGCGCAGACCGCCGCCGATGGCCTCCAGGATGGCCAGGTAGGTGCGTGGCTCGCTGATTTCATCCTGGATCAAAAACAGCGCCTCATGCCGGAACAGCGTGGAGGGAGAGAGCAGCAGCTCGCGGATGTTTTCCTGCACCGGCACGCTGTCGTCCCACATTTCGAGGTACTTCGGCACACCGCCGAGCACGCTGAAGGTCTCCACGATCTGCACCGGGCTGTAGTTTGGCAAAAACAGCGGCAGATGCGCCGCCGCCACCTCCTGCAGCAGCAGCGAGGCCGTGGCACGGCCATACAGCGGCTGGCGCGGCGTGAAGAACTGCTCGTGCATCATGTGATACTGCGAGCCGCTGAGCACCAGGCGGAGCTGCGAGCCGGCTTTTTGCTGGTCCCACACTTTTTGCACCAGCGAGGCCAGACCGGGCACGCTCTCCAAAAGATACGGAAACTCGTCGATGCACGCCACCAGCGGCTCCTCCCTCGCCAGGGCGAACATCTGCCCCAGCGCCTCCTCCCAGCTCGCAAAACTCAGCTTTCCCGCCACGCCCGTGCAGGCGGCCAGCGCCTCCGAAAAGCCACGCAGCAAAATCTCCGGCGTGCTGCGGTGCGCCACCCAGTAAAAGCCGCGCAATCGCCGCTCCGGCCTGCCGCCCAGCCAGTGCATGAGCAACGCCGTTTTCCCGATACGCCGCCGCCCATAGACGACGATGAACTGCGAGCCACGCCGCTCCGTGAAGGCATCCAGGATGCCCAGCTCCTCCTGCCGGTTCACAAAAGGCGGCAAAACCGGCGGCAGCGTGGGATTTGGATAAATAACTGGCATTCGTGATAATATACCCAATACGTCACTTGTCAATGATTCAGGCCGCGAATCAGCCTGCATGTTACTCATTGAGTATATTACTCAAAGTGTCACTTAATGATCCTCTTTGCCCAGGTAGCCACCTCAAGGATACCTCGGAAATTTCGAGAAATCCGGCTTCCGCTTCTCCACGAAGGCCTTTTTTCCCTCCTGGGCCTCTTCGCTCATGTAGTAAAGCAGCGTGGCATTCCCGGCCAGATCGAGCAGCCCCATCTGACCATCGCAATCGGCATTCAGGCAGGCTTTCAGGCAGCGCAGCGCCATGGGGCTGTGCTGGAGCATCTCGCGGCACCATTGCAGCGTTTCGGACTCAAGTTCGGCCAGCGGGACGACTTTATTGACCAGGCCCATGTCCAGCGCCTGCTGCGCATCGTATTGGCGGCAGAGGTACCAGATTTCGCGGGCCTTCTTTTGGCCCACAATGCGGGCGAGATAGCTGCTGCCGAGTCCGCCATCAAAACTGCCCACTTTCGGCCCTGTTTGGCCAAATTTCGCGTTATCCGCCGCGATGGACAGATCGCACACCACATGCAGCACATGTCCACCGCCGATGGCGTAGCCCGCGACCATCGCCACCACTGGCTTCGGCAGCGTACGGATCTTCCGCTGCACATCCAGGATGTTCAGCCGCGGCACGCCATCATCACCCACGTAGCCAGCTTCCCCACGCACCTTCTGATCCCCGCCGCTGCAAAACGCCAGCGGCCCCTCTCCACAGAGGATAATGACACCCACGTCCCGATCCTCATGCACGATGTCAAAAGCCTCCAGCAACTCCCGCACCGTCAGCGGGCGAAAAGCATTCCGCACCTCCGGCCGATTGATCGTGATCTTGGCGATGCCGTCGCTGGTTTTTTCCAGCTTAATGTCCGTGAAGGTTTTGATGGGGGTCCACATGAGAATTTTAGATTTCTGATTTTTGATTCCTGATTTGGCGGATGAATTCTTCCGGCGTCAACGGCTGCGGTTTGTAGCCCGAACCGATGAGCACGTCAAAATGATGGTCAGCCGTGATGATGCAGTCCGCCTCCGCCGCGATGGCGCAGTCGGCGAATTTATCGTCGTCGCGGTCAGCGGAGATGGTGCGGAAGAAAAAACTGGGAGAGACAAGTCGAGTGTTGCCACGGTGGACGGAAGCCAGATCGAGTAGGCGCTCCAAAACCTGCCAGCGAGCCGTACCAGACTGGCGGATGACCACTTCTTGATATTCCATCAGGATATCCGTCGAGAACGCCCAGATGAAGCGCCCAGCATACCATGCATGCAAAATGACTGCAAAAGGGTGCCGTTGGTTGAGTGCCTGTAGCACCACGTTGGTATCGACCACGGCAGTCATGCGGCACGCTGTCGTAGTTCAGTCCGCACCTCTTGGATGATCTCATCCAGTCGCTCGTATCTGCCAGCAGCCCAGTCTTGGGTGAAGCCATCCTGCACCTGTCGCCACAGCCGGTCCATTTCCAATCGCGCCAGCATACGCTCCACGAGATCGAGATCCTCATCGGGCAATTCATCGATGCGCTGGTGCAATACAGGCCGCTTTTTCTCTGGTGGATTCAAGGTTAAGCTCATGTTGAAAGACTATCACGCCAGCGATTCAGCCGCAAATACTCACTGGACTCAGGATTCAGGAGCCAAGCGAAGCGAGACAGACAGCCGCAGGCTGCCCGAAGGGAAGCGAAGCGCATCAATCCGAAATCAGGAATTCATCCCGATTGCCAAATCCCTCCCATTACGGCTAAAAGAACCCCATGCCCGTCGACGCCATCACGATCCTCCACATCTCTGACATGCAGTTTGGGAAGTATCATCGCTATTCGCAGGCGCATCCAGGCACGCCGCCCAACGAATACGACACCCTCAGCCAGCGGCTCATCCTCGACCTAGATCACTTGATGGGCAAAACCACGGCGAAGATCAAGGCTCCCATAGCCAAGCCGGATTTGATCATCTGCACGGGCGATCTGGCGGAGTGGGGGCTGGCGAAGGAGTTCACCCAGGCCTTCGACTTCCTCGGCAAAGTGGCCGAGCACCTGGGTTTAAGTCGGGACCGGGTCATCGTCATTCCCGGCAATCACGACATCAACCGCAAGCAGTGTGAGAGCTACTTCATCGAGTGTGAAGCAGAAGGTGAAATCCCGGTTTTTCCTTGGTTCCCCAAGTGGAAGCAGTTCAAGGCTGCTTTCGATGCTTTTTATGCCGACAGCTCAGGCATCACCTTCACGCCAGCGGAGCCTTGGACGCTGTTTCCGATCCATGAGCTGACACTCGTGGTGGCAGGATTGAATTCGACCATAGATGAGGGGCATGATGCGGCAGTGGAGGCCCTCGCTGATCCAGGACACCACGGCTTCTGCGGTGAGCCACAACTCCGTTGGTTCGAAGGCCGTCTCTCCGCGCCTGAGTTTGCGGGTTGGATTCGCATCGCAGCAGTCCATCACAATATCAGCCGTGGCTGCCGCAGTGATAATGAAAACCTGCGAGATGAGGACTTCATGCAGAGCATTCTGGCCCCACATCTCGATCTGGTGCTTCACGGGCATACTCATCAGGCGAAAGACGCCCTCATAAAGCCCGACGTGCCCGTTTTTTCGACAGGTAGCGCCTCACTCGTCACTCGTGGTGCGGACGCCATCCCCACGGATGTGCCGAACCAATACCAGATCATCACCTTGCGGCAGGACAGCATCACCCGCCACTGCCGCAGCTACAATGGCGCGGCCACGCCACCCAAGTGGATCGGCGACAACAGCCTTTCCTTAGACGGCAGCGAGTGGATCATCACCGATCGGGCGGACTTCGGCTCCGCTCATGCGATATTCAACCCATCGGTCGATGATGGCGGCTTTGAAGGCATCGAGTCAACTCACCATGTCAGCTCCCGAGAATTCGCCCGAATCATCAGCAGAGAGTTTTCGAGCGAGATCAGCGCAGCGGACCTCTTCCGCGAAAACATCGTCCGCCTCACCGAGCTACGTCACGAACGAGCACGCGTCGAGCCGCTGCACTGGCAGCATGAGGACATGCGCTGTCTCAGCGTCAGCTTCACCACAGAGAGCGGCATTCACACCTGCCGCCCGCTGGCGACCTGCCTGCAATGCCCGACCACGGAGGAGCTGGATGCCTTCCACGCTTATATTGTCCGTCAGTACCGCGCCAGTGAGCCGCGGCTCATGGCCGACTGCATTTTCGGCGATGGTGCGGAGATTCCGACGGCGGTTCAGGCGCATGCGGACAGGCTGGGCATCCGCTTGCAGCGTATCGCTCAGTATCGCGGGCTGCTGGACCTAACGGACTTCATCCAAGGCCAGACGGCGCGGGTGGAGGAGATTCAGAAGCGTGCCGCCTACCGCCCGGACTGGTATGTGGACCAGCGGATGAATTTTGAGGCCGGCCCCATCAAAGACACCACCGCCGACGCACTCGCGGAGGTGGCAGGGTGGATGCAGCAGCCAGGACCGGCCTTTGCACTGATCTTGGGAGAGCCGGGCACGGGAAAAACCTTCCTCATGCTGGAACTGGCTCGCCGCTTGGCCGCCGTGCCCTGCATGCGACCGATCCTGGTCGAGCTGCGCGGCATGGAAAAGGCCAAAACCGTCGCCGCCATGCTCGGGGCGCAGTTTGCGGATCATAAACAGCCCAGCGACCCGAAGAAGCTCAACCACATGGTCCGCGAGGGCGCTGTGACTCTGCTTTTCGACGGCTTTGACGAACTGGCGCTGCGTGTCGGCTACATGCGAGCGGCAGATCATTTGAATGAAATCATCGCCGCCGCACAGGGGGAGGCACCGCACATCGTCGTTACCAGCCGCACCAGCCACTTCGAGAGTGACAAGCAGGTGCGGAACAAGCTGGCCGAGGCCCTTCAGGCCGGCGTCCAGGGCCTGCACTACTGCCACTTGCTCCCCTTCGAGTCGCCGCAGATCGAGGCCTTCCTCCAGAAGCGGTTCCCATCGGAGGCGGAAGACTGGATGCGCCTGCTGCGGGATGTGGAGGACCTCATCGACCTCTCTCGCATTCCGCGCATGCTGGCCTTCATCACCGAGGTGCCGCGGGAGACCCTGGAACAGGCCCGGAAGCCCGGCAGCGGCACCGTTTCGGCGGGAGACGTGTACCGCCTCGTAGTGGAGGGCCAGTGGCTGCCTTTCGAGCACCGGCGCATGAACCAGCCCGGCTCCGCCGAGCTTTTCACTGTGCCGCAGATGCTGGATGCCGTGCAACACCTGGCTCAGGCTCTCTGGCGCACCACGGACCGCTTCATCTCGCTTAGCGAGCTGGGGGATCACACTCAACGCATCTTGGAAAAATTCGCGCCGGACAAGGTCGGCCAGGAAATGCACGCCACGCACCAGCTCGGCTCCGGCACCCTGCTCATGCGGGACGCAGACGGCCGTTTCACCTTCATCCACCAGTCCGTCCTGGAATGGCTCGTGGCAGATCAGGCCGCGCGGGAGCTGCTGGAGCATGGCGACACCAAAAAGCTGGATGAGGGAGAAATGCCCTCTCTCATGGCGGACTTCTTCATCGACCTCGCCGGGCAGGCACATGCGGGCCAATGGGCAGCACAACTTACTTCCAGCAACACTAGCGCGGATATCCGGCAATATGCGAAATCAAACGGAACACTCCTCTTGAAGCGTCTGAAAGATCGCTATGGCACAGTCATTCAGTCTCATGCGGTCAAGAACCTTGCAGGAGCCGATCTGAGCGGACGTGTCTTGCTTGGCGAGGACTTCCAACACGCCAGAATGGAGCGTGTGAAACTCTACGAAGCCAATCTGAGTGCGGCGAATCTCTACGCGGCTCACTTACTGGAGGCGGACCTACGACACAGCGATCTCTTCCGTGCGAATTTGCAAATGGCCGATCTCACTCGCGCCGACCTCACTGGCGCGAATTTGTCCCATGCCGACCTGCGTGGCGCCGACCTCACTGAAGCCGATTTCACCCGCGCCACACTCATCGGGGCGGATTTGCGGGGTGCGGTGCTGACGGGGAGCCAGTGGCACCTAGCTCGGTTGGCGGGTGCGGTCTTAGATCAAACTGATTCGCCGAGCATGGTCGGAGTTGGGCAAGTGCGCTTATCAACAGTGCACACTCTGTCATTCGCATCTGCCGTATCTCGGATACATAGTGTGGCTTGGAATACTCGCTTCGGACTCATCGCGGCTGGCCACGAGAATGGCAGCATTGTAATTTGGGATGCTAGTAGTTTCCGAATTCTCAGGGTTCTCCAGGGACACCAAGGCTGGGTAAGGGGGCTGGCATTTTGCTTGGACGGCCATTTTCTAGCGAGCGGTGGAGATGACAAGACGATAAGAATATGGGATCTCTACAAACAGAAATTTAAGTTATTGGTGGGTCACGATGCAGCCATTACCTGTTTGGCTGTCAGCCCGGGCGGGGGGCAGCTTGTTAGCGGTTCGAAGGATAAGACTGTTAGAATTTGGGATATACAGAACGGCTCTTGTTTACACATTTTGAAGCGTCACTTAAAAGCTGTGACAAGCGTTGCATTCAGCCCACAACACGCTTTGATCGCCAGCGGGAGCAATGACCAGTATATACGTCTTTGGAGCAGCGCTAATGGACAGTATCTAAGAGGGATCAAAGATCACACTGAGCCTGTAACTGGCGTCGCGTTCACTCACGATGGCTCAGTACTGGTAAGTACATCTTCCGATAACACATTTCGTCAATGGAGAATGCCAAGTGGTGCTCTTATCAGTAAATTCAAAGGCCACACAAATGCAGTCTCGTGTGTCTCCTCTGCTCCTAACAGTTCCTTGTTCGCAACAGGCTCATTTGATAAAACTATCCGCATGTGGAACTCAACGGATGGAGCGTTGGTTAGTTCAATGCCAGAGAAAGGACAAATAAGAGCACTTTGCTTTGGCGCAGACAATCAATTGGCGAGCGGGGGCGATGAAGGATGTCTAGGTGTTTGGGATTGCTTTCAGTTCACGAAGACGCATTCTTTAAGGACTTACCAGAACGCAGCTTTTTGTGCTTCATGGTTTTCAGGTGGGGCACGGATTGTTGCCGGTTTCGCGGATGGATTATTGCGGATATGGAATCTTGCGAAGGGCGATATTGTGCAAACTCTGGATGGCCATCAAGATGCGATATACTGTTTAGCTTGCAGCACAAACGGTAGGTGTCTTGTCACTGGATCGAGTGACGGTTCAATAAACCTTCGAAATGCTGACTCGTTAAAAATTGAGGCCGTGCTTAATGGACACAGCGGCCGAATCCGGTGCGTTACATTTGATCCTTTGGACAAGGTTATTGTTAGTGGCTCTGACGACTGCACAATTCGTATTTGGCGTATTGAAAATGGTGAAGAAATCGGGGTGTTGGCAGCCCATCGTCGAATCGTTTGGGGTGTCGCATATTGCCCTAAATCAACTCAGATAGCAAGCGCATCAGGAGATACTACAATTGGTCTATGGGATGCTCACAGCGGACGTAGCAAACATTTCCTCACGGGACATTCAGGGTCGGTTTATTGCGTGGCGTTCAGTTCCGATGGCCGTTGGTTAGCTAGCGGCTCCGAGGATAATTCTGTGAGGATCTGGCATGCACAACTTGGGAGCGAGAATGCTCGACTCATTGGGCACACCGCCGCAGTTTGGAGCGTTGCCTTTAGTCCAGACTGTAGCCTTTTGGCCAGCGGATCATCTGATAACACCATCAGGATTTGGGATACAAATTCTTGTCGGCAAAATAGGATACTCCTCGGTCATAGTGATTCCGTAGTTAGCATCTCATTTTGGAAAGGGAAGAGCGATGGTGCTCTACTTCTCCTCTCCTATAGTGCCGAAGGCACAGTCCGAATCTGGGACGCTGATAATGAAAACTGCATGGACATTCTGCTGGCCCATGGGGACAGCTACGCCGCCCTGCGCCCGGACGGACGCTACCGCGCCGTGGGAAACATGCGTGACTACCTCTGGCACGTCTCCGGCCTCGTCCGCTACGAGCTGGGAGAGCTGGATGAGGTCGATCCCCACCTCAAACTCGCCGATGACGAGCCGCTGATCCCGCCAGTGTATTTCGGGAGGCAATGAGGGCCGAGTATTACCCTGCTAGGGAAATCCGGATAGAGCCCTCTTCTGCGGAGCTATGATCATGAAGATTGCAGTGTAAAAGACTGTGATACCTCCCCTCTCACCTAGGGGGCATAGGACAAACCATAAAAGCGGCTCGAAAGCCGAAAGGCCGAAATTGTTGCGCATTTAAATTATAGTAATTATAATGTAACATGCTCCGTCCTGTCACCCCCACTCGCTTTAAGAGTCCCCTCTCCAGTCTGTGGGGACTGTTCGCATTTCTAGCGGTGGGTTCTCTATCCCTATGGGCGGAGGGGCCACCGGTGGACCCGAGGGTGCGGGATCTACACATCGAAAGGTCTCAACACTCTGCCCTGCCGATACCGGCGAATGTGTCCTTTGCTGATGTCATCGGAAACGACATCGACGTCTTTCATAACGACAATGACACTCACAAGGAGGGAACCCATGCCTTTTTCATCAAACTGGGCGATAAGACGGCTCTGGCGCTGGGTTTCGAAAAGCAGCACGATCGCGGACCGAGCGAAATCCGGTATAAGGGCCAGTTGGTGAAGCTGGGGCCACTGTTGCGGAGCCCACCGGATGCCGCACATAGCATGATGTGGGTGTGGGAAGCGGAGCTGCCACCAGGGGCCGTGCCGCTGGTGCGTGAGCGTCTGCCGCTACCGCTGATCCTTTACAAGGATGAGATGACGATCCTCACCGCCGAAGGCCCGAAGCAGGCCGTGCTGACCAATCTGCATCCTGGTGGGCCGATCATGCCCGGCCATGCCATCGGTGACGGCGCGATGCTCACCTTGGAGGAAGCGGAGTCCTACACTGCGATCCGCGTGGGTGATCCTGTGATTCAAACGAGCACGGGCATCGTGGTCGCCGCAGTGAGAAGCAAAAGCCCCTGGACGGCATCCATGAAGGAGCCGGCGGATTGCGGCATCGTCTGGCTAGCCTTTCCACGGCCGCCGGAAAAGCTGAGCGCTCCGCTGGAGCAGGTCTGGGGTGCCGCCGTGCCGTCCAATCCGTCTGTCGATGATGCTTTTTTGCAGAAGTTCCTGCCTGCCCGTGCCCTCGGGACGAAAATCGGCGAAACGATCGAGGAGGCCTGGGAGAGAAATCCCCTGCTCCACCGCCTGCCGCCTGAAGCCAAAAGCAGGTGGTTCAGCGCGGACTATTTCGGTGAAGAGTGGGTCTTTTCACACCAGAATATCGCCACGAAAGATGGCCGTGTCGTGAGGATCGACTACGAGACGGCCTGTAGCATCGGGTCGAAGTCAACGATGCTGTATGTGAACTGGCTGGCTGAAAAGTTCCAAACCCCCAAGGTAGTCCGTAAGTCTGCGAGAGGGCGTGATTTGCTAGCGATATGGAATCAAGGACCGATCTGGGTGGCTGCCATTTTCAGTTTGAATGATAAGACGATCTCGGTGGACATGTTCGTGGCAGGCGGAGAGGCGGAACTCAAAGATCGCTTCAACCAAGATTCGTTCTCGGTCCCAGCAGGAGCATCAGACAAAGACACCTTTCTGAAGCTGGCCAGTGAGCTGGCCTCCCAAGCCAAAGAGGAGGATTTTGGAGTAACAGAGAAGCTTCCGCTCCAAAATCTAGTGATGGCGGCCAGCCCCAGCAAAGCCGTGATGAAGCGAAACGGGCAAGACATTCAACTGGGAGCCCCCACCCATCCTGTAAGCGCCCAGAGGGCGGAAATCGCACGAGAAGTCGCTCCAGCCGCTCAGCCCATGCCGTCTCGGAGCAGCGATTACATCCGAAAAATCGCGGTGCAACGAGTCGAGCACGTTTGTCAGGCCGCACAGGCTTTCAACGCCCTGCCAATAGAGATGCGCAAATCCATGCAGAACCAGACCAGCAGCGGCGCTTTTGCGCTGCTAGTGGACCACGCCAACAAGCATCCCGATCTGGTTTTGAATGACGAACTGTACCACACCATGAAGTGGACACTGCAATACACCACCAAGGCAGAACTCATGGAGACACCCGCTTTGGAAAAACTTGTCCGCGTAATCAACGCCGAGATCGTGCTCGCGAGTGCCTGGCGCACAGCACAGCAAGCCGCCTCGGTCTTTGAAGCTGCCAAGACCGCTGGCACCACCGAGCTCGATGATGTGAAAACGACCGAAGAGGTCATCCAGCGGCTGAATAAAGGGGTGAACGGCAGTGGCACATTCAAGGACCAACGCTTCATCTCAAAATCCACGCCAGAACTGGCCACAGAGGCCTGCAAGCATCTCCAATACGATGCGCAGACCAAAACCCTCCGCTATGCGCCCAAGTCCGTGAAAGTGGAAGGCTCCGACGTGCCGATGGAAGGCCTCAAAGAGCTAGCCATGCTGGTGAATCCCGAAACGACGCCATGGCCGAACCCCAAGTCCCCCATTGTATTCGCGGCTTCAGACACCGATCCACTGCGCACAGCACGGAGTTTATCCGCCGCCTTTGCCTCAGCGAAGGCGACAGGCAGCACCGAGCTCGACAGCGTGAAGACCGTGGAAGAAGCCATCCAGCGTCTGAATAAAGGGGTGAATGGTAGCGGAGCATTCGCAGGCAAACTCTTCGTCGCAAAAACCACGCCAGAACAAGCTGCGGCCGCCAGACGCCACCTCACCATGGATTTGATCCAGCATAGCCTAGCCTTCACTCCAGACGGCATGAGCCAGAGCGAGTACAATCTTAAACTCAGGGCCAATCAGACTGCCCAGGCACCCCAAAGCACCGTCGCAGTCACAGCCCACGAAGCCCAGCAGGTCGCAAGAAGGCTAGTCGCCGTCTTTGACGTCGCCGTAGCGACAGGCTCGAAGGATATCGATCAGCTTCAGACTCTCGATCAGGTGGTCGAACGCCTGACCACCGACGGATTGGCCGGAGCCGGAGCATTAGAAGGCAAACGCATCTACACCAGAGCCAAACCAGGTGAATCCGAAGCCGCCAAACCTTACCTCAAGTATGACTCGTTCACCAAAACCCTGAGCTTCTCCTCCGGCACCAGCCGTCCCTCCATGTCCGGCAACGAAAGGCGTCCCACGGTGATGAACGTGAGCCGTGAAGTGCGGCAGAGTCCCCCTTCCGAAATCTCTGCCACTCAGGCTGAGCGCAAGGCCATCGACTTGGCAGCCACTTATGAAACGGCCACAGCCGGAAGCACATCGAACTTCGCGGATGCGAACACTTTGGAAGATGTGATCCAGCTACTGAATGCCGGCGTGGAGGGAGCTGGCGTGTTCGCAGGCAGACGATTCTACTTCAAGACCACACCAGCGGAGACTGCGGCTGTTAGGCCTTACCTTAAATTTGATGCGCTCACCAAAACCCTCCGCTTCACTCCCCAAACAACCAGCGACATCCGGCGCAGCGCCCCCACACAGAAAGACATGGAAGAAAGTCGTGACGCTGCGGCTGTGGCTAAAAGCAGGCGCAGCGCCCAGACGCTTTGCTCAGTTTTCAACGCCGCGGTAGCGAGCGGAGCCAGCGAACTCGAAGACGTGAAGACCGTGGATCGCGCCGTCGAGCTCATGCTCACTGGAGTCAACGGTGGTGGGCCATTCAAAAACAATCGCTTTGTCGTGAACAGCACTCCAGAAGAGGCCGAAGCCGCCAAACCCTATCTCGAATTTCGCCAGGAAGACCAAATGCTCATTTACAAGCATTCGGACCGCTAAAAAACATCAGAACAACGCCCCGGGGTGGCCCTCATGAGTTAATTCGTAAATGAGGTGAGGCGTTATTCCTCACCATACTTGCATAGGAGGTTCCAGAGGTGCTGGATGTCCGATTCCGTGATGCCCGGGCAGTCGAGAGCGGCTTCGTGATCAAAATGCTTTCTTGCCTGGGTCTTCAGGGTGCGATTAAAAAAGGCCTTGAGCCGCATGGATGAAGTCTGGTGACGAGCCGCTAGCTCCTCCTGGCTGGGGCGGGGCGCGGCGGCCAGCGATCCGTGAGCACTAGTGGGAGCAAGTCTGCCACCAGATCCTCATGCCCTTTCCCGTCATATTTATTTTGCAGGGCTTTTTGCGCGGCCCGCCAGATTTCACGCGCTAACATCAGATCGAAAGTAGGCTCTGGAGCTAGATGGGCTATGTGGGCCGCCCGAAAGCTATGCTCTGCATGCTCAGGATCGAACTCGACAAAAATCCCACCTCCTCCGCGTTTCACCGCACTGTGTGCTCGCCGATGATTGCTGTCGATGTTGCGGAAGCATTTCATCAGCCAGTGGCTGAGATGAGCACCGCGATTGGAGTCAAATTTTCGCAGCATGTCGTCCTTCACCACCTCGGCAAAGAAGTCCTGCACGCGATCCTGCGCATCCGGTTCCTTTAGACCCAAGGAGCGTGCAAAACCATACATTGCAGGGTAGTAGATCGTGCAAAAGCGTGCCAGCGACACCTCTCGCACACGCGGGTCTGTGTCTTTCAAGTTCACCAGCAGGGTATGTGAGGTGGTGGGAAAGTGACGTGGGCTAAACTGCATGGGAGAGTATCTTCCCCCTTTCGTACCCGAAAAGGCAGATGATTGTGACAGTTTTCCTAACAGAACGGAGCGTTTTAAGCTTACATCTGCCCGTATTCTCCTGCATGTCGTCAGCCGCCGCACACTCAGCCCTACTCCAGTCTTTTGGTTGGGATCTGCGCTTTGAGGTACTGGAAAAGATCGGCACCGGAGCCATGGGCCAGGTCTGGCGTGCTAGGGAGATCGCCACGGGACGCATCGTCGCCCTGAAAATGATCGATCCCGCCCGCACGGGCGATGAGCAAACACTCGCCCGCCTAGAGATCGAAGGCGAGACACTGACCAAACTGCGCGAAGCCGGTGCTCATGAGCATGTCGTGCCGATCCTCGACTTCAAAATCACCGAGGAGCACGCCTGCCTCGTCATGGAGTTCATCCCAGGGCTGAATCTGAAAAAATGGTGCTCCACGCATCAGCTCAGCCTCACGGATCGAGTACGTCTCATGGCCCAGATCGCCCGAGCTGCCGGGTGGTTCCACGGACTCGGCATCGTCCACCGGGACTTAAAGCCCGCGAACATCCTCGTCCATGCCACGAGCCAGCAGCCTATCGTAGTCGATTTCTCCATCGCCAAGGTGGAGGATACCCTCACGCTGACTTTGACGAATGAAGCGCTCGGCACTGCGCCCTACATGGCACCGGAGCAGTTTGACAAAAGACGCGGCCCCATCACCCCGGCCACGGATGTCTATGCACTCGGAGCCACGCTGTATGAATTACTCACGCAGGTGCATCCACATCCCGGAGAGTTCACCGTCATCATCCAGCGCCATAATGACGAAGTCCGCCCCGCTCCGCCCTCCGCGCTGAATCCCGCCGTACCGCGTGATCTGGAATGCATCCTCCTCAAAGCCCTCTCCCATCAACCGCAAGACCGCTATACCGATGGCAACACGCTCGCCGATGATCTCGAAAGGTTCTTGGCCGGAGAGCCGGTCAAAGCCCGCCCACTGTCACTGGCGACGCGCATCGTCCGGCACGCCCGCCGGAAGCCAGCCCTCACCGCCGCGCTGGCCGCATGCCTCGTTCTCGGCAGCATCGCGTTATGGAATGGACAACGCCAGGCCGCCCAGAGGCAGCGCTTCGACCTAGAGACGCGGCTCACCACCGCGATGCAGTATGAGCATTGGAGCAAAAGCAGCCTAAGCGATGCAGAGGCCACCCTCGCCGCTCTAGCCCAGCATGACGCCACGCTGGCCACCACGCTCCGCCAGCACCACCAGCAGGACGTCGTGCATGACATCGAGGCTCGCCTCCAGCAGCCCCACCTGCTCGAAGCGGACTTCATCTGGCTGCGCAACACCGCCGAGTGGCTAAGCTCCCGCCTCCCAGAGCAGGCAGAGCATCTCCAAAGCCTCATCACCGCCCGCCGCGGCCGCTGGCAGACGATTGCCGAGCTACGACCTCCTTTTAGCGACATGCACGGCCTTCTTCACCGCTCCCACATCAGCGAGGTCGATGGCCTGCTCTACGCCTCCCATACTGAGGCTAAAAGCAACCCCCCCGCTATCATAGTCACCGATGCAGCCAGCGTGCCGATGGAGATCGACTGCATTTTTGTCGCAGAGGGGAAAAGCTTCCACCACATCGCTTTGGATTTCGCCCATCAAAACGCCGACCTCGTTCTATTGCTCTACAAGGTGAGTCACGCACCCAAGATCATCTTGACCCACATGGGACTCCAATCGGCCGACCCACAGAGCTACGTCCTTTATTACAAGCTCAATGATTCATTCCAGCACGGCATCCTCATTCCCGATGCGCATCTGCTCGACCATCCCTTCCGCATGACCCTGCGAGTGGAGCGTGAATGGGCAGAGTCCACGCTCAATGACCGGTGGCACCTGCGGCTAGATTCCCCTTTTGCATTCGGTTCCTCCCAGCCAAACAACCATGCCCGCATCTCCTGGCCCTCGGACATCGGGCTACAGCGCCTCACCTTACGCAATCGGCATGCGGATGCCGTCAGTCCACTGGAGCAGGCGGACCTACTCGCCGCGCAGGGCCAGTGGGCCGCCGCTCGCCATCTGTATGAAAACCTCCTCGGAGATCCCCATGTCGGCCCAGAGGCAAATAGCAAGATCGCCCAGTGTCTTTGGCTAGAGGGGGAGCGCGGTGCCGCCGTAGTACAGTGGGAGAAAACCATCCCCTCACCCCCTTCCACCTGGCGAGACCGCAGTCTCCTCCAGCTCACCTTTCACAGCCTCCTCTCCCGGGATTGGCAGGCCACCGCCCGCTATGCCGCCCTGCTGCCGAACCACCCGCCGCCCGCCACCTTGCAGTCCGTGGTGGGTCCCCATTCCCGTGAATTCTCGCACTTCCTGGTGCATATCGGCCTGGGTATTGTGCAGCCCAGGATCGACCCCTTACAGGTCAGCACCATTCACCGGGCTTTTGAGAAACTACAAACCCCGCCGCTCGATCTCGCCAACCGCCTCGGCATGGCCCTCCACTTTGCCCAGCAGGATGCGGAGGCTAGAGCCCTCTTTCAGAAAGGTCTCAGCACCCGAGACAGCTACTCCCTGCTCCCAGAAAGCCTCATCGCCATCACTAACTGCCTGGACCAATGGTGTCGCTTCAGCCCTTCCGAAAACGATCCCCAACTGACCGCTGCCCTCGAAAAATGGCAGACCTCCACCGACGGGCGGGCACCCTGGCACATGGAGCAGGCCCGCAGAGCCGCACGCCAGTCGGATCTCCAGGCTGCCGTCACCTCCATCCGTGCCGCCCGCGAAGTCACACCCGAAAAACTAGACAACCGCCTCCACACCAGCCTCTGGCTACTCGAAGGCATGCTCTATCGGCTGCAGGGTGCCGAAGAACGAGCGCAGAACGCATGGAAAAAGGCCCGCTCTATCGCCGCCACCGTCACCATGAGGCACCCGCTACATCTCATCGACAGCCTCCTGCTCCACAGCCTCACTCAGGGCTGGAACCGTGAAACACTGGGCGACGTACTCACCACCTTCGCCAGCCGCCATCTCAGCAAAGAAGACCGTCCCGCAGTCCAAATCACCATTCACCGCACCTTCCTCACCGATCCCGCCTGGATCAGCACCTTCAACGCCGTGCTGCAAAGCAAAGAAGGCCGAAAATTCGCCCAGGACTACACTTTATGCCTCCATCCACCGCGTGAGCTCGTCCTGCGCTTTTACCGCCTGCTTTTCGAGCATCATTTCCTCAGCACCGCCTTCCCCCCGGCCACGCCCGAGCACACCACCCGTGTCCGCCAGATCGTGGACCAACTCGTCACCGAGATGTCCACCAATCCACATGGCGAGATCGAGCACCTTTACGCCTACCTCCGCGCTTGGAACGACCCCGCCGCCGCCAGCACCCTTTTCGATCCAACTTACCCCTACAGCCCTGCCCTGATCGAAAACCTGCGGTGGCTGCTGAAGCAGCGGCAGCGGTAAAGCCAAAGAGGCCCTGACAGAAAAATATTTCCACGCCACTGTCACCGGGGCAGTCTTTTTCGGGAATACCCAGGCAGAATGTACTTTCTGCGCTCCATCCTCCCTTTTTGGCTCCTTGCCGCTTTTTACCTTGGCACGGCGAGTAGCCGCGCCGCCGACCTGAACGCCATCTCCGGCCTCCCGGTGCAAAATGGCATTCTCACCGTCGGGTTCGCGGGCAATCCAGGTGTCTATTACCTCCTTGAGCACTCACATGACCTCGCAAACTGGGCACCAGCAGACATGAGCCTCTGTATCGACTCCGTACTCGACCTCGCACCCGGCGTCACCAAGGGCTTCTTCCGCGCCGTCCCTTACAGCAAATTCTCCCCGCAGGACACGGATGGTGACGGCATCGACGACATCTACGAGCTCACGCACTCCAGTGTGCTCGATCCGCTAGACCCCAGCGACGGCTCCCACGTCGCCACCGGCACCACCACCATCAGCCTATGGATATACCTCGCCATCTACCGCACGGACGACCAATAAGTCGGCCAGTGGAGCTCCGAGGTCAGCGCCTCTTGTTATCCCTGGAAAGTCGCATCGCTAGATAGATCCTACTTTTTATGTCTCGCCAGCTTGTTGCCATTCTCTGCTTGGTTCTTCTCACTTTAGAAAAAAGCATGGGGGCTGATTGGGACGTCTCTTGGCGTTTTGAAGCCGGGGCTTCTTATCGCACGCTTGGCGGCATTCGTTTTGACACCGGATCTTTTTCCGGATCGGCAACTCTTCCTCAATTGGTGCCTGCATCATCAGTGAGCAATCTGTTTGGTCCCGAGAAAGGCTTCGCGGACCGAACTTACGACAACGGTTTCGTCTTCCAGGACATCAACACCACTAATCCTGGAGCTTTTCTGCCCGGCACCACCGCCTTTTGGGGCTACAACGACAACAGTCAGGTGCAGGGCACAAACCTCGTCTTCAACGGAACGGGAGCCAGCACAGTCTTCAGCCAGACACTCGCCAGCGCTGTTGATCCCGCCTGGAAAACTGATCGGGAGGGCGCGGCGACTCCGGCACTGAGCATCACGGGCATGGTCGATGTGGGTAAAGGCTGGCACCTGGGGGCTAGCCTAGGCTTCATCGCACCGAGTATGGAGACACACAACGCTTCCTCCACCTTCCGTGCCGCACAGCAGTCACAATCGTTCAACGACACGGCCACCGACACCTACGCGCTGCAAGGCGTGGTGCCGCCGGGAGCACCGTATTCAGGCGTTTTCAATCCGCCTGGGCCGGCACCCGTCATTGACAATGTGCCAACAAGCCGTGTGCTGACTTCCACACTCATCGGCACTCAAACCGGTGTCTTCACCAACTCCATCGAGGAGTCGCTCGAACTTCACTT
The DNA here is from genome assembly GCA_016713035.1 of Verrucomicrobiaceae bacterium. Taxonomy (NCBI): domain Bacteria; kingdom Pseudomonadati; phylum Verrucomicrobiota; class Verrucomicrobiia; order Verrucomicrobiales; family Verrucomicrobiaceae; species Verrucomicrobiaceae bacterium. The sequence continues at coordinate 22,150 of JADJPW010000010.1, read as the reverse complement.
CTACGTCTTGTCGCTGGGACCGGTCCTGGAGTTTCAACGCGGGCCTTGGTCCGTTGGTGGATCGTTTGGCTTTGCGATGAACCTGGTGGACTGGCGGGCCACTTTCAAAGAGGAGCTGACAGGCTTCTCCGGGAGGTGTGACGACACCTGCTGGCAGATGGGAAGCAGAAAGCTCTGACCTGGATGTGCTGGGTGGCTTTTACCTCCAATGGCAGGCCTCCTACGCGATCACCCCGCGGATCAGCCTTAGCGCTTTTGGCCGCCATGACTGGATGAGCTCTCTCTCTGCCGGCGTCGGCCCCTCTTCCTACAAGGCCATTTTGGATGGCTTTACCTACGGCACCGCCGTGCAATACCGCTTCTAAGCACCCTCTGTCTTCTATCTTATGAGAACCGTCTTCGCCGCCACCTGCCTGCTTTTGCCCATGCTGGCCTCAGCCCAGAGCTACCTCGTCGATTTCCCGGAGGCGAGCTACATTAGCATCGCGGGCACGCCGTTCAATGCACCGATCACAATCGCTCCCGTGCCAGCGAGCGGTCTTTTCAGCTACGGTGTCGTGGTCGAGGTCGTCGGCTCATCTGGGCTCACAGGCGTGGTCTTTGTGCAGCCGGCGAACGCGCTCGACTTCGATGGCCCGCGCGGCACCGGCATCCAGCGGGATGATGATCCAGGCGTAGGCCGTGGAAAAGGCACGGTGGACATCTTTAATACCGCGAAACCGAACCACATCGCAGGCATCTTTGCGCAGCTCAACATCACAGGTTTGCCAGAGGGGAGCTACACCCTCCAGCTCGCCCCATATAATACGCTTGGCAACACCGAGGACCTCTTTGTCGATGGCGCGGGCCAGACGCTTGATCCCTTCATCACTTTCGGGAATGCCACGCTCACCGTGCAGCCGGGCGTCGTCACCGCCACCGTGGTTGCCAGTGGTGACCTGCGCACGGATCGCCAGACAGGCATGTTGCTGCGGGACTACGTCCTTACCAACACCGGCACCCGCGCCTCGGCCTTCCGGGTCTGGATTCGGAACCTCGCCAGCAACTGGCAGGTCTGGAACCGCCACGGCATCGTCGATGCCGTGCCCTATGTGGACATCACCCAGCTCGTGCCTGCGGGCCAGAGCGTGACTTTCACCCTGGAGTTCTACGCCAGCCCACGCGTCGGCACACCTGATCCCACGCTGGATGCCGTCGGCATTACTGCCGCACCGCCCATTGTCGAAGGAACCACCTCCTCCCTCGCTCCGCGTGCCACGCTGAACGGTGGAGATGTGCTGCTCGAATTCGCCACCGAGTCCGGCAAAAACTACACCATCCAGTACTCCAGCGATCTGGTGAACTGGAACAGTGTCCTGCCCAAAATCCAAGGCACCGGCAGCCGCGTCCAATGGATCGACAACGGCCCGCCGAAAACCCCCATCCGCCCTGTCTCCGCTGGAGCACGCTTTTACCGGATGGTCGCGGAGTGAAGGATTAAGCCCCTGCTGAATAAGCCTATTATCACGAATCATTATTACCAAGTAGTTGCCATGAGAGAAAAAATCACAGTTTCACTATTCGGACTCTTTCACATGTTCGCTGTAGCCTGTCTTGGCGCAGACTATAGTTGGATAGACTGGAAATCAGCCAATGTGTCACTCGGTACAGCGTCAGGGGTGATTGCTGAAGCCACTCCCAACGTGACAGAGGTTGAATACAGTGGCGAAATTTTCTTCGCTCAAACGGGAGCGCTTGGAGAACCTAATTATTGGGTGCCTGCGACTCCCTATCTTTCCACATTGGTAAGCAACGCGCCACCAGCGTCTGACATCATGGCGCTCAAGGGCGGGATTAACAAAACACAGAGAGTTCGGTTTGCTCGTCCAGTAAAGGATCCTGTCATGGCGATCGTCAGCTTGGGCGGTGCAATACCTGTAATTTACAATTTCTCCGTGCCCTATGTGCTCGTGAGCACTGGACGTGGTTACTGGGGCAACGGCAGCTTTCAAAAAGTAGGCTTCACTGAGCTTCGTGGACACGAAGGGCATGGGCTGATCAGATTCGAAGGAACATTTTCCGAAATTAGCTGGACATCAACTGGGCCAGAAAACTGGCACGGCTTTTCGTTTGGCTTGAATGATGCCTACCTCGAATCCCCGAATCCTGTTGCCGCCTACATCAATCAAGGCCAGTCCCAGCGCTCCATGATCCAGGGCATCGGCATGACCTTTGATCGAGATGTCAGTTCAGCGATCCAAAGCTCCCATCTCAAAGCCAGGAACCTCGCCACAGGCCAGCTCCATGACCTCTCCGGGGCCACGCTCATCCATGATCCGCGCAATTTCTCCGCCACCTGGATGCTGAACAAAGACCCGCAGGTGCTCCTGCCGGATGGCAACTACATCGCCTGGCTCGAGACGGACCGCCTCGTCGGCCCAGACCTGTTCGGCAAGTACTCTGCCGAACGGGTTTCCATCGACGACTTCACCTTCGGCTTCCACCAGTTGGCGGGTGACTCAGATGGAGATCGTGACGTGGATTTTAAAGACGCCTCTGTCCTGCGTGACACCTGGCAAAAATCCTCCGGCCAGCCGCCTTTCCGCAACCAGCTCGACTTCGACCTCAACGATTCGGTGACCGATCCAGACCGCAACAAGGTCCTCACCACCTACTTCACCACCCTCGCTGAGGCCCCTGGCCTGCACGCCTACCTCCGCACCGACACAGGCACCTCCCAGACTGACAATCGCAGCAGCCTCTACGATGTCGCCGTCGGCATCGTCGGCTACAGCAAGTTCGCCACCTTGGAAGCCAGGCTGGCTGACCGTGCCTTTGTCAACGTGACCGCGCAGACCGTCTCCGCTGAAAAAGCCATCCTCAGCAAGACAGTCATGGATTCCCTGGCCGACGGCACAGTAAGCGTTGGCCCCCATCGGCTTGAACTGAGGGCGTTGAATGCATCGGGAGCAGTGGTCGCGACAGAGTCGTTGGATTTCGAGTATTTAGGGGCTTCAAACTATGCGCCTTATTTTACATCGATTCCACCCGCCGGGCATTCACTAGAAGGCGGCACCAGGCTTTCGGATGGTTCTGTGGAAATTCCTGTTACCATTCGAGATTTCTCTGATGCACATTCTGATTTCGAGAATGGCGGCAGCTTTGTGACAGGATTGGTTGCCAGCACTCTCGATTCGTCAAGCATGCCAACTTTTGTGGCAAGCCCTGGCAGCGGTGGTATCACCAGCGCCTCAACATTCAATGAATGGTATCGAGATGTGGCCGGGAAAAACTTACGGTTTGATCAGAATCTGAATCTCGTCGAAACGGCTGTCGGGTCTGGCATTTACCAACATAGCAGCAATGCTTTTTTTCCGATCAACGGCCTTGGATTCGGCAATGAAGGCCGGAGCAACAATTATCACTTCACACTGCAATACAGCGGACTTTTCAAATATCGCGGCGGCGAAGTATTCAGCTTCACTGGTGACGATGATCTTTGGGTATTTATTGATGGCAAATTGGTGATCGATCTTGGGGGTATTCATCAAAGCCTGTCGCGCTCAGTGTCATTAGACACGCTTGGACTTACTGCGGGCAACCCATACCGTTTTGATCTGTTCTATGCCGAACGTCAGACATCCGAATCAAATTTTCGGATGCAAACTTCCATTTTGCTAGGGCAAACAGTCTTCGTTTACCAAGCTCTTGCCGAGGACCCGGAGAAGTTGGCGGTAAGCTATTTCATTGTTCCCAACTTAACAGCCAGTCCAACTCCAAGTGGAGCTTTTATCAACAGCACAACGGGCCTGCTCCGTTGGATTCCAGACACCGCTGGCAGCTACGAATTCACCATTGAGGCCCGTGACCCTGCTGGCAATGCAGGCCGCCAGAATTTCATTGTCAACGTGCTGGAGGCTGATCTGCCGCCTGCGGTTCAGATCAATGCTTCAACAGATCAGCCCAACATCGGCCAGCAGGTTTCCCTGCAAGTCTCCGCCATCGACGACATCGGCATCACCCAGCACACCCTCGCTATTGATGGCACGCCTGTCACCCTGAACGCCCAGGGCTATTACACGACCACCTACACCACAAAAGGTGTCCGTGAACTCCTGGCGACAGCCACCGACACCGCCGGGCAAACCACACAGACCAATCTCCAGGCTCGTCGTGCGTGATCCAGCCGACCCCGATCCCCCCGGTGGCGGCACCGGCACGGGCACCGGACCTTACCCGAACGTCATCATCACCTCTCCCGCCACGGACAGCACACTCACCTACCTCACCCAGATTCGCGGCACGGTGGACTCGAATGGCGGCACCTTGCGGGATTGGGCGCTGGAATATGCCCCGGCGGAACTGGTGGACATGCAGAACCTCGGCACCGGCACCTTTTGGACTCGCATCGCCAGCGGCACCACGGCGCAGACAGATGCCGTGCTCGGCACGCTGGATACCACGATGCTGCGCAATGACTCCTATGTGGTCCGTCTCCTCGCCTACAACACCAGCGGGCGCGGTTACGTCATCCCGGCCATCTACCATGTCTCTGGCGATGCCAAGCTCGGCAACTTCCGCCTCGACTTCACCGACCTGCAAATCCCCCTCGCAGGCATCCCCATCACCATCACCCGCAGTTACGACACCCTGGAAGCCAAGCGCGTGGGCGATTTCGGATACGGCTGGAAGCTCGGCGTGCAGGATGGCGACATCCGCGAGACCACGCTCGGTGTGGGCGGTCTCTTCACGGCCAATCCTTACCGCCAGGGCACCCGCGTTTATGTCACCACGCCGGAGGGGCGGCGCATCGGCTTCACCTTCCAGCCGGAGTTTGCGGCGGGTTCACTCTTCGGCTCCGTCTATCGCGCCAAGTTCGTGCCTGATCCCGGCGTGTATGAAAAGCTCTCCGTGCCGGAGGGCGACCAGGGCTTCCTCTCCGTCGGCAGCGATGGCACCGCGCGGCTCTTCATGTTCGGCTTCGGCTGGAACCCGGATGAATTCATCGTCACCCGGCCCGATGGTACCGCTTCACCTACACGCAGACAGACGGGCTCAAAAATGCCGTCGATCCCGCCAGCAACCAGCTCACCTTTACCCGCGATGGCATCACCCACACCAGCGGCGTCTCCATCCAGTTCATCCGCGATGCCCAGGGCCGCATCACCGAGATTCGTGATCCAGACGGGCGCTCCATCCGCTATGCTTACAATGCCGCAGGCGATCTCATCAGTGTCACCGACCGCCTGACCAACGTCACCCAGTTCACCTACCGCACCAATCCCGCGCATTACTTGGAGGATGTCATTGATCCCCTCGGTCGCCGAGCCCAGCACACGGAATACGGCCCCGATGGCCGCGTCGTCGCCGTCATTGATGCCCAGGGCAACCGCATCGCGCAGAGCTTCGACCCCGCGAACTTCACCGGCACCCGCACCGATGCTCGGGGGAATGTCACCACCCTTGTTTATAACGCTCGGGGGAATCTCCTGGAAGAACGCAAGCCCGAGGGCGGCATCACCCGCTACGAATATGCGGACACCGCCAATCCAGACAAAGAAACCGCCATCATCGACCCGCGTGGCAACCGCACCACCTTCACCTACGACGCCCGTGGCCACAAACTCCCCGAGCCCGACCCCCTCGGCACCGTGACCACCTACGCCTACAATGCGCTGAACAAGATCACCTCCCTCCAGCGGCGCAATGCCACAGGCACGCTCCAGAGCAGCGAAGCCGCCACCTACGATGCCGCGGGCAATCTCACCCGCATCACCAACGCCGCCGGGCACCACCGCGACTTCGTCTATGACCTTCAGAGCCGCCTCGTTTCCTCCACCGACTTCGAGGGAAACGTTACCACCTACGACTACACCGCCGGCTGCCCCTGCGGCAGTCCCTCCACGATCACCTATGCCGATGGCAGCACGAAGCTGCTGGAGTACAACTCCCTCGGCCAGGTCACCAAAGTCACGGATGAGACCGGGGCCATCACCCGCTCCGCCTACGATGCCAATGGCCGCAAGATCAGCGAGACCGACCACGATGGCAAAGTCACCACCTTCGAGTACGACGCCAACAACAACCTCCTCAAGCGCACCGACCGTCTGGGCCGCATCGCCAAATTTATCTACGACGACAAAAACCGCCTCACCCGCGAGATCAAGCTGCTCACCAACGACAGCAACGACACCAACGACGTCATCCTGAACTACGAGTACGACGCCGACGGCCACCTCACCGCCCTCATCGACCCCGTGGGCAACCGCACCGAGTTCAGCTTTGATCGCGATGGCCGCATGACCACCCGCCGCGATGCCGCCGGAGCTTCCACCACCGTCAGCTACGATCTGGCAGGCAACACCAGCGCCATCGTGGATCGCAACAGCCGCAAGCGCTCCTTCCTCTACAACGAGCGCAACCAGCCCACCGCCGAGCGCTGGCACGCCCCGGATGACAGCATCCTCCGCACCATCGCCATCACCTACGACGACCTCGGCCGCCGCGCCACCATCGCCGATCCAGACAGCGCCTACGCCTGGCAGTATGACAGCAGCAGCCGCATCACCCAGGTCTCCAATGCCGGCACGCCCGGCCTGCCCGCCGTCACCCTCTTCCACAGCTATGACAAAGACGGCCGTCTCACCTCCGTGATCGACAACGCCGGCATGCAGGTGCAGACCACCCACGATGTCCGGGGCCGCAGCGACCACTTCATCTGGACCGGTGGCGGCATCAGCCCCGCCAGTGTGGACATCGACCGCAATGGCCGCGGTCAGATCACCAGCCTGAAGCGCTTCGCTGACAGCACCCTCACGAATCAGGTCAGCCGCACCACCTACGACCAGATCGCCCCGCAGGGCTGGGTGAAGCAGATTCAGCACAAGAACGCCGCTGGCGCTCTCTACAACGCCGGAACCAACTTCACTTACGGTTACGATGTTGAGGGCCAGGTCACCAGCCAGTCCAGCCAGGGAAACTCCACCACCTATGGGTATGACCTCACCGGTCAGCTCACCTCAGCCAATCACACCGATGCCGCCTACCCCGACGAAACCTACTCGTATGACAAGGCAGGCAACCGCACCACTTCGCACCTCCACACCGCCTACACCACCGGCACCGCCAATCGCCTGCAAAGCGATGGCTTGTTCAACTTCTCTTATGATGCCGAGGGCAATCTCATCACCAAGACTGAGATCGCGACCGGCAAGGTGACGAACCTTGCCTATGACCACCGTGGCCGCGTGACTTCCATCGTCAAGAGAGCCTCGGCAGGAGGCGCTGTTCTCAATCAACAGAGCTACGTCTTCGATGTTTTGGACCGCCGCATCACACTCAACGTCAACGGCACCATCACCCATATCGCCTACCAACAGGACAACGCATGGGCGGACTACTCCGCTGCGGGCGGAGCCACTGCCCGGTATCTATTCACTAACCGCATTGATGGCAACTTAGCCAAATGGACACCCGGAACTGGAACGCAGTGGTATCTTTCCGACAAACTGGGTTCTATTCGCGGCCTCGCCGCCTCAAGCGGCGGCCTTACAAACTCTGTTGCCTATGATTCGTTCGGAAACAATCTTGTTGGTGGAGGTATCTTTGCGACAGAGCGGTATGGGTTTACGGCGCGCGAAGTCATGCCTTCGGGAAACTACTTCTATCGGAGCAGGCTACTGAATAGTTTGACGGGAGTTTTCAATTCAGAAGACCACATCCGGGGCAAAAGCGGTGATTTCGGTCTGTATCGCTATGTGTTCAATGCCCCGATCAATTACAGTGATCCGACAGGCGCTTCAGCTCTCGAATACGGCATACTAGTTGACACTGTTGCGAACGGCCCGGCTGGCGCTGCTATCGGCCGATTTATCGGTTACCTGCATGGCTATAGCGCAACCAATTTGATTTATCTCGGACTATTCCTGGGTGGTAGCAGTGATATCCCTGACATCCAAGGAGGGCTTGATGATTTTGCCAAGAGGATCGGGGACGAAATAGATGAGGCCCTTGATGTTCTAGAAGATCGGGCAAACTGGCAAGGAAAAGCATGTGGTAAGGTTAGTGACGCACTCGGACATGTAGGCATTGAGGTTCCTTGCACACTCTCTGAGGGTTTCGCATTTGGATTCGGAGAGGGCAGTAAGACAGCGATTCAAAGGCTGAAAACACTGGGCCTTATTAAATGATTCGAAGAGTTTACGGGCATTGGTATTTCATCAATAGTTCAACTCCCGCCAAGTGATCGCAGACCGCCGACTGATGGGCTGCGTATTCTTCACAGCTTCCACTTCGGCTGTGCAGAGATTGACTGAGCTTTTCATACGCGGTTTTCAGCGACGGCAGCGTTTCCTTCAAGCTGTTGGGCAGCGTGGCGTTGTATTGAGCCACCAATTCCTCCCCGCGCATCTGCACCTCGACCCCGATGCCCAAACAGCACTTCATGTAGTGCTCCAGCATCGTCCGCAGGTGATAGTAACCCGCGAACAAATCCCCCTCCGCCACCGCATTGTCCGCATCCACCAGAATCGGCTCCAACGCCTTCGACACTGACCGTGCCGCCCTCTGCTCCCGACGCGACGCAAACCCGCACAGATGCAGCCTCATCCCCTCCCGCCTCACCAGCACCGCATGAAGCACGCTCCGGCAAACCTCGCAGCGATAAGTGATGGTGTAAACCTGCACCGTCCCCCGATCTGACCGGCGCGGATACGGATGTCCCAAGCCCTGCTCAGATGAATATCAGCCGACGCTCCACCCCTCCAAAGAAAACTGGGCAACGGCTCAGCATGAAATCACCGCCCTGGAGAAAGAGTAGCGCAGGCGTCTGGATGCTCAGGCACCGGTTCAGCGATGGGTGACGGTCTTTGATGAGGATGTGGAAGATAACGAAACTCTCGACCTTGCTAAAGCCAGGCGAGTTCAGCAACGGCTGACGGCGGCAGGGATCGTCTGGAAGGAGAGCTACACCTCCCGCGACTGTGAGCGGATGGTGGCCGATCCTACCAGTTCTGGCGGATGGTCCTTGGAGTTTGGCAGTGTGACCTCGCTCGTGGTCGAGGTTCCGGAAGCGGACGTTCAGCGAGCCAAACAAGTGCTGGCCGAGAAGGCACCGCCACAAGCTGAACCGCCTGCGCCCATCCAGCGTGAATTCCGGCCACGGGTCATTCCCTCCAAAGAATCCTGGATCGCCGCCCGCGAGGAGATCTCCGAACTTGAACAAGAGATTGGCCGTCAACGGCGAGAGGAATTGGAGAAGCCGGGCAACGCAGATCCGATAGTCGAGCAGCCAAAAGCCTGGCGGAACTATCACGGTGAAGACGGCTGGGATGAGAATTGGTAAGAAGCTGAAGCTATGAAAAAGACCTACACCGACCACGGCACCCGCCACCGCCCCAGCGGGGCGCGCAGGCGCTACCGCGACCTGCGCAACAACCTGCGTGGCGAGATGGAGGAACAGGAGGAGCTGGCACCAAGGGAGCCGGTCCGCCCTCTGCGAGTGTGCCACTGTCAGGAATGCGTGAGCCTGTGCCAGCGGAACCCCGGCTGGATGACCCCGGCGGAGGCCATGCGGGCCATGGATGCCGGATTAGGCCCCCCGACTCATGCGGGACTGGCTGGAGCCGAGCCACCGGCTCGCCAACACCGAACGCCTGTATGTGCTCGCCCCCGCCTCCATCCACTGCGAGGGAGGCAATGCGCCCGAGCTAAACTACTTTGCCATGCTCCTAGGCTGGGTCAAAAAAGGCCGGTGTACATTCCTGGAAAACGACCGCTGCACCCTCCACGACAGTGGATTCAAGCCCAAGCAATGCCGCGAAAGCCTGGGCTGCCAGACAAAGACCGGCCCTGACAACTACGAGATGGCCCGCCACTGGGATACCGAGGCGGGTCAAGCCGCCCTGGCAAGGTGGGAGGAGAAACGCCAGCACCCTGAATAAAAGCGCAGCCCAACTGTAACGAACGAACCTGGATTGCATATACTCCTAGTAGAGCATTGTCCCTTTCAAAACCCCGTATGCAAACAACCACTACCTGCTGGCTTCACCATCTCTCCCTCCTAGCGGCTCTGGGGGTAGGTATTCACGGCTTCGCTGCGCCTCCTGCCAATGACCATTTCGCCAATCGCACCGCGCTCACGGGCACGCAGTTTGTCGTCAATGGTAGCACGATCGATGCGAGTCGTGAGACGAATGAACCTGTCCATGCCGGGATGACTGGAGGGAAGTCCGCATGGTGGACTTGGACAGCACCAGCGACTGCGACGTATCAGTTTGCCCTGACGAATCATGCCCCCATTTATCCGTGGGATCTGGTTTATGTGCCGATCTTTGCCATGTACACCGGCAGCGATCTGGCCACCCTCACGCCAGTGGTAAGCGGGGGCTTTGACAATCCCACGCTACTCACGCTGGAGGCCACGGCGGGCACTACTTACCAAATCGCGGTCGATGGAGGCATGTTCTTCGGCTTCTACCCACCCTCTTCGGCGGATTTTCAAATCCATTTAGGCAACCCGCCGGCCAATGACAACTTCGCCAACGCCACCGATCTAGGCAACGCGACAAGTGGCAATTCCGCCAGCATTTTGAATGCCTTCACCACGGGGGAACCCGGGGAGCCGGAAGCCCCCAACCCGTGGAACGCACCTCGGACCATCTGGTGGAAGTGGACGGCCCCCGCCACATCGCTGGTGAACGTGGATACCCTCACCGGCGCGGCCAACACCGTGCTGCAAGTCTATACCGGCACAGATGTCACCATGCTGACGCTTCTCCGTGAAAGTCATGATGCGGATGCGCTCGGTCGGTCTCGATTAACTTTGCAGGCAGTCGGTGGAACGACGTACTACTTCAGAGTGCGGGGTGAAACGCTGAACGACTATGGCGCAGTCACCCTCAGCTTCAGCACCCTGCCGACTGTGCCCATCACTCTATCCGATCACATGCAGCGCGGGCGTGCCAGTCTGGAAATGCAAGACAGCGCGAGCCTTGCAGATGCAGATGCCTCCTTCCAGGCCGCCTTGGCACTAGATGCCAATCACCCAGAGGCAAATTTCTTCAAAGCGATGAGCGGCTTCGCCATGCTGGAGCAGGGAACAGCCTTTGCGACGGCACTCAGCGGCATCGGCATCGTGGACTCGGATCTCTACAGCGGGGGCTACACCATGCCGAAGGATGCCTTTGGCAACCGCGTCGTCGCCCAGGGGACCAATTCGGTGCATGGCATCAACTACCTCATCAACACGGTGAAGCCCGCACTGAGCACCATCCGTGCACACCTCGACAAAGCAGCCTCATCTTCTTTTGTAACGAGCCTCTCCGACTCTGAAAGTGTGGTCAAGTATGCCACCATCGACGCGGGCGACGTCCACCTGCTGCGTGCTACCACACACATGATCGATGCCCTGATCTGCTTGATGCAGACCTTTGACGCCGCAGTCTCGGTGGCGGATGCCGTGGATGCCTACAACACACAAACGCTCAACGCAGAAAAGCTATTCGATGACACGATCCACCTGCTAGAAGGCACCGGCACCAATGGACGCACCGCTTTCAAAAACGCCATCCAGGCTGCCAACACAGCATATCAAGCCGGCTCCGCCTTCATCCGACTCAACCGTGTGAACCCGGCAGACGAAAGCTTCCTTTTCAGCCTGCCAACCAACTACACCGCCCAAGAGCAAGAGGCCCGGACGCATGCGCAAAGCGTCTCAGCCTCATTTAACGGCGTGACCACGGTAGCGGGCAAAGCGGTGGACTTTTCTAAATTTGTCAGCTCGAACAAATCGCTCCGCCAGCAGGCACCAGGCCTCAGTGGGGACCGAGCGGTCGCTGGCACCTTTCCAGACCCCACTTTTGACGGAGTCCTTCCCAATGGAACCCAGGCAGAAGCAGCAGATCGGCTGCGGAAGTACGGACTGCTGCATGAAGTCACGACTTTTGGCAACTGGGCCACTTACTACCTCAAGAATCAGCCCCCAGCCAACCAAACGCCCAGTGCGGATGCCGATGGCGACTTTTTGAGTAACTTTGCTGAGTTCGCCTTCAATCTCAATCCTGTCCAAAACTCTGCCCCTGGCGAATACATGGTCAGCTCTCTGCAAACCCACGCTCTGGATGGCCAGCAATACCTGCATATCACCTTCAATCGCAGAATCGTCAGCTCAGGCATCATCAGCTACGTAGTTGCGGTCTCAGATAACCTCAGCACCTGGGATCGCACCGGCACCCAAATCGAACTAGTCGGCAGCCCTGTGCCCACAGGCGATGGCATCACGGAATCGGTAACTTTCCGCGTACTCGCTGTCCCAGGAGTGACCGCAAAGAAATTCGTCCGCCTCGAAGTCAGCGACCTTCAGCCCTGACAAAGATCTTCACTTTGCCCGGAGGCGCTCTCCTCGAACGCTAACCGGGCATTTCAGACGCCGCCCTGCTTTTTTTCACGGTCAGGGCGGCGTTCTGCTTTTCTGAAGTGCCGTGACGAGTCATGCATCTCACGCAAACTGCGTGTAGGCCTTCAGCTCCGCGATGCGCTGGGCGACATCGAGTGCGGTGACGGTTTGCAGTTTGTGGGTGCTGAAGGCTTCGCAGGTGTAGCTGGCCACCACGCTGCCGTGGACGACGGCTTGGCGTAGGTCGTCGAAGGTGGGCTTCGTCTTGCCGTGGGCGGAGAGCCAACCGCAGAGACCACCGAGGAAGCTGTCGCCGGCGCCCGTGGGGTCAAAGACGCTGGGCAGCGGATAGGCGCTGCAGGAGAAGAAGTGCTCGGCATTTTCGCCGAAAAGGTAGCTGCCATGCTCACCGCGCTTCACGATGACGAATTTCGGGCCTTTGGCGCGGAGCTTACGACCGGCTTCGACGAGATTGGTGGTGCCTGCAAATTCTTTGGCCTCGCCGTCATTGATGACGAGTAGGTCGATGCGCTTCAGCACGTCATGCAGGCGCTCATTGGCGATGCTGATCCAGAGGTCCATGGTGTCTGCGGCGATGAAATCGACCGCTCCGCATTGGTCGATCATCTGCATCTGGTTTTCTGGATGCATGTTCGCAGCGATGGCGATTTTTGCCTGCTGGGCGGCGGCAGGGAGTTTCACGCTCCAGTTTTCCAGCACGTTCACGGCGACGTTGTGCGTGGTGCGGTTGTTCATGTCCTCGTGGTATTCACCGGTCCAGGTGAAGGAGGCTCCACTGCTGCGCTCCAGCCCGCCGAGCTCCACGCCATGGCTGGCGAGCATGTCGAGGTGCGCCTGTGGGAAATCATGACCGATGATGCCGACGAGGTGCACGGGGCGGCTAAAGATGCTCGCGGCGAGTGCTGCGTAGCTGGCGGAGCCGCCGAGCAGGTTTTTCTGCTCATCCTGCGGAGTTTTGACATTGTCGAGTGCGACGGAGCCTGCGATGACGACGGACATGGGTGGTAAAGGAAGGTGAAGTAGTTAGTTGTTGCCCAATGCGCCGCGTACTTTTAAATCAAAGCCGCGCCGGAAAGGGCCGCCGATCATCGGTTCCGCCCCCGGTGTGTCAAGCACCACCTCCGACCCTGTTCCCGTGCCATGCGTCTGAGTCTTTTTTTTCTCATGCTGATCCTTCTGCCTGTCGCGGCAGGGGTTCATACATGGCTCTTTGCGAAGCACGAGCTCCCAGGGCTGGTGGCAGAGGCAAAGGCGCGGCTGCTCGCTGCGGGTGTGCGTGATCCAGTCGTGACACTGCATTGCCTAGACATCGACCTCGCGGGTGAGGCGGCTGATCCTCCCGCTCATGAGCGGGCGCTGGAGGCGATCCGCCAGATCGGCGTGCTGCGGCTAAAGCCCCAGGCGGACCGCATCCACGTTTTTGCCAGTGTGCGGCACGAGCTGGGTGAGAAGACTTTGCGCGTGAGTGGATGGCTACCGGAGCAGAAGGATGTGGCTGCGCTGTCTGCGCTGCTGGCAGATTTGCGCCCAGATTTGCAGATCGACACCTCGGAGCTACGCCATGCACCGGAGGTGCGCTGGCCAGAGGATTATCAGCCACCACTCGATGCCACGGATGCCTTTCTCGCGCCGATCCTCGATTCCCTGCATGTGCCAGCGGAGCTGAAAATCGAAGCCACAGAGGACATGATCGTGCTCAGTGGCATGCTGCCAGCGGGCGGGATCAAGGAGGCGCTCGTCGCGGCCATCTCTGGAGCGGGCGCGGCCCATGTCGTCGATCCAGGTGGGCTCAAAGCCAGCCCACATGTGCGTCCGGCCTCTTTGCGAAAAAAGAGCCGCTAGCGGCCTTCGCGGCGAGTTTTTTCGCCGCTCCAGCGCCGCGTCTCTTTGAGATGCATGATCAGCAGAGCCCGCGCATCACGGGCGTGGCCACACGGCGGCTTGAGAGTGAGTGGCTGGCTCTTTTGCGGCCCGTGACGGGTGGTGCGGTAGTGGACTCGCGCCTCACGCTGCTACCTTCCGAGTATCATTTCCCCGGTTACAAGACGCAGACCCAGCTCCCCGCTGCGACCCTGGCACAACTGCGCGGCCTACTGCGTGAGGGCACCGTGGTTTTGAATCTGGCACTCGCATCCCGCGTGCGGAGCAATCTCGCCTCTCGGCGCTGGCTCCCGCTTTGCTCAATGCTGGCCCCGCACTCGCTCTCGTCATCGCTGGGCATCCTGATCCTGCTGCTGCGGATGCAGAAAAAGAGGCGCGATTAGCCAAATCACGTGCAGAGGCCGTACTCTCCTTTCTGGAGGAGGAGGGCGTGCCCTCCAGCGACATCACGGCCATCGCCTGCGACCCTGTACCACCAGACTCTGCAGCGGCTCCGCCACGCAGCGTCGAGATCCTCATCAAATAAGCAGAGACACTGAGAATCCGCCCCCAACTTCATGAATCTCGATCTCCAGACTCTCTCCACAGACACGCTGCTCTACATGCTCATGCACAGCGCAGCCTTTGTGCTGATCATGGGCACGGTGTTCTTTTTGATCGGGCTCGCCTTTGGCCATGTGACGTGGGGCCGGTACAAGCAGCAGTCCCGTCTCCAAGCGGCAGAGATAGATGCCCAGCTCGAAGAGATCGCTACGCTGAAGCGCAAGCTCGGTGAGCAGTCCGTGCGTCCGGGCGGTGGGCACATGGTCACAGAGGTGCTGCCGACTTTGCCGACACCACCCAGCCTATCCGTGCCAGCCGAAGCAGCAGAGGTAGCGCCACCACCCGTGCTGCCAGCCACCAGCCCCGAGAATGCGGGCCCTACGCGTCGTGTTTCTTCGCGGGCGAAAAACATCCTCATCCCCGAGGTCCTCTCCACTCCAGAGCCGCCACAGCCCGCACACGCACCCTCAGCACTCGCCGCGATCATCTCCCCCACGCCACCCGCTTCGAAAAAGCAGCCGACTAGCGAGCCCACCGCTCCATCTGCGCCCTCAGATGTCGGCGGCAGCGGCCTCGGAGCCGTAGATCTCGGTATCGAAGGCATCTTCCCCGAGGTGCCACCAGCACCGCCACCTACCGTAAAGCCAGAACTCGATGAAAAACTCGGCCTCGTCTTCAAAACACCACCACCCGTCACTGAGCGTGATGACCTCACGGCCATGAAAGGCATCGCCAAAGTGCTGGAGGCTCGGCTGCACGAGTTCGGCATCTACACCTACGCTCAAATCGCCGCGTGGGACGAGCCACTCATTAAAGAATTCTCCACCCGCCTGGCCTTCAAAGACCGTATCACACGCGAGGACTGGGTCGGCCAGGCCCAGCGACTCCACGCGGAAAAAAACGCCCAAGCAGCCGGAGCCGCTTAGTTCACGCTAGGCAGCTACTTTTTGCCTGCCGACCGCGAGGACGCTATTCACCAGTTGGATGAGTGCTTCACGCTGATAGGGCTTTGGCAGCGCTGCGGAGAAGCCATAGGCCGCACAGTCCTGCATCACCGGATCATCGCGGTAGCCGCTAGAGACGATGGCGAGGAGCTGTGGGTCGATCTGGCGCAGGTACTTCATCGTCTCCTGGCCACACATGCCACCAGGGATCGTCAAATCGAGGATCACCAAGTCATAGGGCCTACCTCTGGCCACCGCGTCTTGGTAAAGACGCAGCGTGTCCTTCCCATCGCCCGTCTCATGCACCTCAAACCGTGCAGACTCCAGCGTGCGGCGCAGCAGATCACGGACGAGCAGATCATCCTCCAAAAGCAGAATCCGTGCACCAGCGGGAGCCACTCATCTGCGTGACCGCACCCGTGCGAGGACGCGTCGTGGGGCTGGCAGACATGGACGGCGCAGAGGTTATCTGGCACAGGGGGCCGCAGCAGGCTGCGACAGCGTGATTTCCAGATCACGGCGCAGATCCGTGATGCTCTGGTAGCGCAGCGCACGGTCCGGCATCATCGCCCGCACCACGATGGCATCCAGACGCGGGTCCAAAAGGGCATTGATCTGCGAAGGCGGCATCCAGGAGCCACGCGGCAGCATGCCTGTGAGCATCTGATACGCCATGACGCCAAAAGCATAGATGTCCGCTCGATGATCCACCTCACGATGCGCCTCGTATTGCTCCGGCGCAGCATACTCCGGAGTGCCCATCACCATGTGCGTCTCTGTCACCATCGACTGCGCTACCAGCGTGCTTTTCGCGAGTCCGAAGTCCGTCACCTTCGCCTCACCCTGCCGTGTGAGCATGATATTGGCCGGCTTGATGTCGCGGTGGACGATGCCCTTGGAGTGCGCGTCTTCCAGCGCCAGCGCGATCTGCGGTAGGAGCTGTAGCGCCAGTTGTGGCGTCATCCGACCAAGCCGCATGATCTCGGCCAAGTCCGTCCTGTCGATGAACTCCATCACGAAGTATAAAAACTCGCTCCCCAGGTGCCCATAGTCAGCAATGGCGACGATGTGTGGATGCGTGAGCCTGCGCCATCGCCCGCGCCTCACGGCGAAAGCGGTCCTCAAAGGCATAATCATAGCCATCGGTCACTCGCAGCACCTTGATGGCCACTGGCCGCCCCAGGCTCAACTGCGTGCCACGGAACACGGTGCCCATCCCACCCATACCCACGCGTGCCTGCACGGAGTAGCGACCCAGCGGCATCATGCGGGTGATGTCCTCTACTGTGGAGGCGCGGAGCGATTCGGGACCGGGCCGATGAGGCGGCGTCTGGTATCATGGGTGGCTGTTGAGCCCCGAATCTGGCACATTCACGGCCCTCATGCTAGTAAGGAGTCACAGGGATCATGATTCTTCACTCCTTCCACAGAATCCGCGCCGCCCAGACCGTGTTATCGGCACCGAAGGCATTATCGGTCGGAATAATGATGTTGGGCGAGTAAGTCTGCATCCACTCTGCCACCGTGACCCAGGTCTCGTTTTCACTCACCTCAGTGATGGCGAAATTCCCCAGCCTCGCACCGCGCTCCGGGACGAGGACGCATTCCGTGGCTCGTTTCACCGCGAGCGTCTTTTGATCCACCTCTGCCATGAAAAGCGGTGCGCGGTGGCGGATGACGTGGTCGTTGTGCGCACCTTTGCGGTTATAGACGAGGTACAGTCGGTCGCGATGCGTCACCCAGTGCTGCTGCGTGTTGTAGTTCCCCACCACTACCGTCATCGAACTTCCACGGCTGAATGGGGCCAAAATGCAGCCCATCATCACCACCGCGACATAGCCCGCCGTATCATTGCGCAGCGTGAGGTAAAACTTGCCCGCACAGCGTGTGATCGACGGCTCATACACGCCACGGCCACTCTCCAGCGCCAGCTCCGTGCCGTGTTCGCAGTATTTCAGCGTCTCACCGTCAAAGGAGCAACGCAGGACGGTGGTGCGGTAGTATTTGTCCTTCTCCGCCTGAAATAGATCGGCGGCAAGATGTCGCCACTCTCCAAATCAAAGCGCTGCACGCTACCAGCGCCTGCATTGATGAATTTTGCCTCTTCGGCATGTCCAGCGTCGTCCAGGGCGTCCAGGTGGCTTTCTCGGCATCATAGACAGACCACGCCGTCTCCGTGGCCGCACCAAAAAGCTGACGTGATCCCCCCTGTAGCGCACTGTGCGGTCGATACTGAGCAATTTGCCGCTTTTTGCGTGAAACTGGCGTGAAGTCAAGCAGCCACCACCACACCATCCGCCCCATTGTGCCGTCCCAAGTCGTCTCCGCGGGCTCCATGATCGGGCTCCACGCTGCACCGAGATCATCACTGCGCGTCTCATTGGAGTGCGAAAAAACATCGCTGCCCGTGAGGAGTTTTTGCATCGTCAGCACCACACCTGGTGTCTTGCCGGGGATCGCGCCGGCGCGTGGATGCACCCAGCAGGTCTTTCCATCATAGCCCTTCGATACGACGACACGCTTCACCTCAAAAGGCAGCCCCGCAGGCAGTGGCGGGATCAGTTGAAGATGCTCGCGCAGCTCCAGTACCGCGTTCCAGCCCTCGGCCACGAGTCGTGCCATCATGCGGGCCCTCGCGTGAAAATGCGATTTGTCCTTCTCTCCCGGCCCATAGAGCAGACAGAACTTCTCCCCGAGCCTGCTGAAACAGCGCAAAGCCCGCCCGGATGCAGGTCCGATGACCGGCGCCTTCATTTTCCGCGCCCACCCTCCTTCGCCGCCTCCACATACGGCGTGAGCGACGTCGTCAGTTTCCATCCACAAACACCCGCCGCGCCATCGAAGTCACGAGCACCGGCTTTCCCTTCGCCCTCGCGCACTGCGGATGAAGGCCTTCAAATTCTCCGCGGTAACTCGTCGCCGCATCCGTGCCGCGTTTCGGGTCACTCTTTGGTCATTGTGCCCGAACTGGACCAGCACCCAATCCGCCTTCTCCTTCAGCACCTGATCCCACAGCCCGATCTCGCGAAAACTCTTCGTATTTCGTCCTCGACCGCGCATGATTCACCACCGTCGCCTTTAGGCAAAACTCCCAGCATCTGCCCCCCACTTTAATTCGGGAAGGTCAGGCCGATCCTTCGGCGGATTCGGCACACTTGCCACCGTCGAATCGCCCGCGAGGACGACTTTGAGCGGTTCAGCATGAAGCGTGGTGATGAAAAAGAACGCGAGAAGGAGATGGCGTATGACTCAAACGTCACTAAACCTCAAAACAACTCAGGAATCATCACGCCGTCCGTGAGTGGCACGGGGCGGCCATCGGTGATCGGTATTCGATCTCGCGGTAGTCGTAGCCGAGGGCTGCGTAGATGCTGGCGTGGATGTCGGAGGGGAGATGGGGCGTTCATCGGGATAGTACCCAGTGGCATGTTGCTGCCGATGACCCGCTGCCGGGCGCCGCCGCCGCCGGCGAGGAGGACGCTGTGGCAGCCGGGCCTGTGATCGCGGCCGGCATCGTTGTTGATCTTTGGTGTGCGGCCAAACTCGCCCATCCAGACGACGAGCGTGCTTTCGAGCAGGCCGCGTTCTTCGAGGTCATCGGAGCAAAGCGGCGTAAGTCTGCTCCACCGAGCGGCAAGAGACGGTCTCTTGAGGCCGTTGTGGTTGTCTTCTTGCAGGGAGTCCCAAGTGATCAATTAAAGCCCACGGTGGCAGTGACAAAGCGTGCCGGATTCGTGATCTAGATCGAGGTGCGAGCAGGTGCGACTGGCCCCAGCTATTGCGACCGTAAGCGTTCGCGGACTTTTTCGGGCCTTTCGAGAGGTCAGCGGCCCCGGCGGTTTTTCTGGTTTGCAGCATGCTGGTCGCCTGCTCGTTGGAAGGCGTCGATTTGAGCCGTCTGCGGCGAGGTGATGGACGCGCGGCGGCGTTCGCGTGATTCAGCAGCGCGAGGCGCTCCCCGAAAACGCGGGCGTGAGGCTGGAGTCGAGCGCCATGTTGCACGCGGAAGGTTTTGCGTTCGGATCGTCATCGTAGCACGAAGGGATCAAAGCGATTGCCCAAACAGCCGCCGAACTGGCCGGGCGTGGAGATACACCCTTGCCGTCGCAGTGGGGAAGGGCGTGATGAGCAAGGGCGGCACGCCTTGAAAAAGCTATCCCGCTGCGCCAACCAGCCGCACAGCGTGCCGACGCCGGGAAGGTCGGTGGGGTTCGGTGTGATGAGCGTGCTATCCACGCGATACGGCCTGCCGACGGCGGCCCAGTGCGCATGCCGCCATTATGACTACCGGACCGTGATGCACGCTGCGGATGAGCGCGAGCTTCTGTGCATGCGCTTTCGCCATCTGCGGCAGCACTCCGGATGTGCGCCGGGGACGCTGGTTTTGATCGCTAACTCGCCGCGAATTCCGAAGGCGCATCGGGTTTCGGGTCCTGAAGGTCGATGGGTCGGTACCACCAATGAAGATCAAATGACTGATTTGGCCTTTCCGAGGCCGATTTGCGGAGAAACTGAGCGCACGAAGTCGATTGAGCCCAAAGCCCAGCATGCCCATGCCGCCTGCTTGCAGGATGTTTCGCCGCGAAACGCGCATTTGGCAGAGGAGCCTTCACGGGTCGAAACTCTTACGCGTGAGGAGCAGCAGTCTTGCTAGAGCACTTTCAGCTTCGCAGCAGGCCAGAGGCCGTATAAACCTGTGCTCCGATCACACCGCCGATGATGGGGACCGAGCACCGGAACTACGTAGCCCCAATCGCCGCCGCCCCTTTGCCGTGAATGGGCAAAACCGCGCAGCGCGAGGCGCGGGCCGAAGTCGCGAGCGGGATTGATAGCGTAGCCGGTGGGGCCGCTGAGGCTCAGGCCGATGGCCCAGCCACGATCACACTGACGAGCGCGGGCGCGAAGCCTTTGTCGTAAACCGGTGCCTGGAAGCAGATTCGCAGGCGATGCGACGCCTTCAGCACACCAGCACGAGTACCGCAGTGCCGATGATCTCGCAGATGATTCGAGATGCTGTGGCGAATCGCCGGGCCAGTGCTGAAAACGGCCAGCTTGTCGCCCGGAGCATCGGTGACCCGCCAATGCGGCAGATAAGCTCAGCTACACGAGCACCGCGCCGACAAAGGCCCCGGCGATTTGAGCGCCGACATAGGCGGGAACGAGTGCCCAATCGAATTTGCCGATGCTGGCGGAGCCCGATCGTTACGGCAGGATCTAAGTGCGCCCCGCTGATGGTATTCGTGGCATATACCGCGATCGTCATTGCGAAGGCCCAACCTGCCGTGATGACGATCCAGCCCGCAGCGTGGCCTTTGGTCTGTTTCAGGACGACATTGGCGACCACGCCATCACCCTGCGCGGGATGAGCAGCGCGGTGCCGGGATCAGCTCGGCGAGTGGGCGGTCAGCGGTTGGTGGTTGCTGGAAGAAAAAACCGGTCTGGACCACGAAGATCAGACCGGTTTGAGAGGCGCTTAAAGCTCGCTGCTGGCAGAGCGCGGCGATGACGTTGATATCTTCGAGAGTCGTGGTGTCGCTTTGATGATCTCGCCTGCAGCGATTTGCTGGAGGAGGCGGCGCATGATCTTTGCTTAGGAGCGAGTTTTCGGCAGCGCGGCGGCGAAGGGACTTCGTCTGGGCGTGGCAACGGGACCGATGACTTTGCGGACGCTTCTTGAGCCTCTTCAACGCAAAGTCGCGGCTGGTCTGAGCATGCCTTCCCGGACGGTGACGAAGCAGACGACACCCTGGCCTTTCAGTTCATCGGGACGCATGACAACGGCGGCTTCGTTTACTGAAGGATGCGAAACGAGGGCGCTTTCTGACTTCGGCGGTGCCGAGGCGATGTCCGGCGACGTTGAGCACGTCGTCGATGCGGTCGATGATCCAAAATGTAGCCGTCTTTGTCGCGGCGGGCTCCGTCGCCAGCGAAGTATTAGCCTTTGAAGTCGCTCCAGTAGGTTTCTTGGTAGCGCTTCTTGTCGCCCCAGACACGCAGCATGGACGGCCAGGGCTTCTGATGATGAGCTTGTTCGTTCATTCGTGCGCCGACTTCGTTGCCGAGGTCATCGAGGGTGCCGACATCGACTCCGAAGAAGGGCAGCGTGGCGGTGCCGGGCTTCGTGGGGATGGCTCCAGGATGGCGTGATCATGTGGCCGCCGGTTTCAGTCTGCCACCAGGTATCGACGATTAGCAATTTGCCGCCGCCGACTCACAGGGATACCACATCCAGGCTTCTGGACTGATCGGCTCGCCGACGGTGCCAAGCAGGCGGAGGCTGCTCAATCAGCTTCTTGAGCCATTCGTCGCCCCACTTCATGAAGGCGCGGATGGCAGTCGGCGCGGTGTAGAAGACGGTGACGGCGTATTCTTCGATGATCTTCCAGAA